>NZ_JACEFB010000014.1 GCF_013694095.1 Thermogemmata fonticola
GATCCGCTTCCTCACGGCGGGTAATGGAACTGCTGCGGCTCAGGAAAAGGAACCGACCTGTGCGAACGGTGGATCAGGCCGTCGGGAGGGTCCCGATTTTTTTCCCCCCGCCTTCCCCGTGCCGCCGCCCCTAACAGCGGTTCCTGACCCTTTTCCAGAACCGTCCAAGGGCCAATGTGCTTCGGCGGTGGCAGAAATACCTGCACCTTCCGTAGAGGCGACAAGGGTACCCGTACCTTCCATAGCGGCACCATCACCTTCCATGCTGGACCGTGCTGAACCGATCCCGCCTCGTGGGGAGGACGTGCCACGGCCTGATGGGGAACCGGTTTCGGTGCCTCCATTTTCTCCTCCTGGCGATTGGACCGCTGTGTTGTGCCGCCAGGTGTTGTGCTCTGTCTGCTGGGGGGGTGAGCCGCGGGCCACAATACCTTGGCCGGAAGCAGGGGAAGTCTGGCTCGTGGCGGACGAGGGAGACGTACTGGCTGCGGAAGTGGGGAAGGCTCTCGCGGGTCGCGGACTGTCCGTGCGCCATCAGGCGTGGGAGGCAGCCCCTGCGGGAACCCCGACGGGAAGCTGGGCGGGTCTGATTCTGGTAGCGCCGCTTCAGGAACGGCCGTTCCATCCTGGGGTACTGGCCTGGTTGCAACGCGCGGCGAAGGCCTTCCCGCGATCCGGAGATCGACGGGCCTTCCTCGTGGGTTTGATCCGCTTGGATGGTCAGTTCGGCTTGGGACCGCTGCGGCCGGATACACCGGTTGGGCAAAGCGGCCTGGCCGGCTGGATCAAAACCGCCCGCTGGGAATGGCCGCATGTCGCTTGCAAGGTGATCGATGTGGCGCCGGAATGGTCCGAAGCTCCGGAAATGGCCGAGGAAGTGGCGGCAGAAGTGCTGGCCGACGGCCCGATTGAGATCGGACTGTCCGAACCGTGGCAGCGGTGGGTGCCGGTGCTGAAGGAGGAACCGCTGGACGGCCTCCGTGGGGATGGCCCGCTCCAGCCGGACGATGTGGTGTTGATCACCGGCGGCGGGCGCGGAGTGACGGCGGACTTGGCCCAAGCTCTGGCCGAGGCGGGACGCGGTACGCTGGTCCTGGTGGGCCGCACGCCCTTGCCGACAGGTGATCTGCCCTCCTGGTGGCCGGAGAGCGAGGAGGAGGCTGTCCTCAAGCGAGCAGTCGCCGAACATCTGGGACCTGGAGCTTCCCCACGTCAGATTCAAGAGCAGTACCAACTCCGGCGGGCACAGCAGGAATTGCAGCGGACTTTGCAGCGCCTGTCGGCCCAGGGCGCCCGGATCGCTTACTACAGCCTTGACATTGCTGACCAGGCCGCGGTGCAGCATTTGGTGGCCGAAGTTCGCCAGCGCTGGGGGCCGATCACGCGGCTGATTCACGGCGCCGGCGTGCTGGCGGACCGCCGCCTGGAGGACCTGACGGCCGAACAATTCGAGCGGGTGTACCGGACCAAGGTCATCGGCCTGGAACACTTGCTGGCGGCGCTAGGTCAGGAGCCGCTGCGGACTTTGGCGGTGTTCAGTTCGACGACGGCCCGGTTAGGTCGCACCGGCCAAGGGGCGTATGCCTGCGCCAACGAAGTGCTCAACAAACTGATGCAGCGCGAAGCCCGGCGGCGCCCTCAGACGCGCGTTATCGCCTTCAACTGGGGACCCTGGGATGGCGGCATGGTGACATCCGCGCTCAAGCGGCTGTTTGCGGCGGAAGGTGTCGGCTTGATTCCTCGCCAGGCTGGTGGCCGTTATGGAGCGTGGGAAATCCAGAAGTGGGACAGCGGAGTGGAAATTGTCATCAGTGCTCGGACTTCCGGGAAGGATGTTCCGACTTTCGCCTTGACCCTGGCCGGCACCAGCCCGGTGGGAGGGACGGGGGAACCTCTGGCCGCTCCGCGGATGCCCAGCCGGGGGAATGGGGAAGGGACGGCCTTCCGCAGCAACGGCGTGACACCCCATCCTGCGCCGCCGCGGGGAGCGGAGATGACCCTGGCATTCGAACGGCCCCTCGATGTCAGCAATCATCCGGTACTGGCCGACCATGTGCTAGAGGGGCGGGCGGTGGTGCCCGTGGCTTTGCATCTGGAGTGGCTGGCCCACGCGGCGGTGCATCGCCATCCCGGCTTGCAGTTTTGCGGCTGCGACCAGCTCCGGATTTACCACGGCCTGATGCTGGAGGCTAGCGAGTCGGCAGTGCTGCAAGTCTGGTGCGGTCCATCCTCCCGACAGGACGGCGGCTACTGGCAGACGGTGGAGGTGCGCAGCCGGGGAGCTGCCGGACGGGAATGGCTCCATGCCCGCGCTTGTGTGCTGGTGGCCGAGCAGTGGCCGGCCCCGCCGCCGACGGAACCGATACCAGAGGGCGGCCAGCCCTGGCCCTGGAGCATGGAGGATACGTATGAGCATTTGCTCTTTCACGGCCCGCAGTGGCGCGGCGTGCGGCACATTCAGAAACTGGAAGACGACCTGTGGCTGGCCAGGGTCCGAACTGCTCCGCCACCAGCCCAATGGCTCACCTCCCCCTTGCGTTCCGCCTGGCTGGCCGATCCCTTGGTCCTCGACGGCGCCTTGCAGTTGCTGATCGTGGCGGCCTACGAGCACTATCAACTGCGCTGTCTGCCCGTGGCTTTAGGGCGTTACCGCCAATACCGCCGTCACTTCCCGGCTACCGAAACCACCGTCCTCCTGCGTCTGCGTTGCCGGGAGCATGCCCTGGTGCAAGCCGACATCGAGTTCCGGGATGACCACGGCCTGATCGCTCAAATCCAGGACTGCGAGGCGGTCCTCCAGGAACAGTTGGCACGGGCCTTCCGGAACAACCGGTTGCGAAGTCATTGACCCGTGCCCAAGGTGTCCGAGACATGCCCCTGGCAGAAGCGGGCAATTCCTGGAGCTTTCCCGGCAGGTGTAGCGACTTATGAGAGCAGAGACCGTAGCGATTGTGGGCATGGCGATGCGCTTGCCTGGCGCTCAGGACCAAGAATCCCGGTACTGGCAGGCGATTGTCCAGGGTGCAGATTGTTCCCGCGATGTGCCGCCGCAGCGGTGGATGCTCCCGCCGGAGCGCTGTTACGACTCCCGCGTAGGGGTGAGCGATTGCGTCTATTGCCGCCGGGGATACTTCCTCGAACCGTTTGTGCCCGATCTGCAGGGTTTGGACATCGATCCGTCCCTGGTGGCCCGGCTGGACCCCCTGGTGCAACTGGTGCTGGATGTGGGGGCGCGGGCCTGGCGGAGCGCCCGCATGGAGCGGGTGGATCGTCGGCGTGTAGGCGTGGTGTTGGGGAATATCTGCCTGCCGACAGAAGGTTCATCCGCGCTGTGCCGGTCGCTGCTGGGAGAGAGGTGGGGTCGAGCCAACGAACCGCTGCTCGCGGACAATCGGCGGGTGGCCGGTTTTCCGGCGGCGCTGCTCGCTCACGCCTTGCATCTGGGGCGGGGGGGCTATGCTCTGGATGCGGCTTGCGCCTCGTCCCTTTATGCCTTGTCTTTCGCAGTGGAAGAACTCCAAAGCGGGCGGGCGGATGCTATGCTGGCCGGAGGTTGCTGCCGTCCTGACTGCCAATACACCCAGATGGGTTTCGCCCAATTGCGGGCTTTGTCCCTGTCGGGCCGCTGTGCTCCCTTCGACGCAGCGGCGGACGGCTTACTGGTCGGAGAAGGGGCAGCCCTGTTCGTCCTCAAACGTCTCCGTGATGCCATCCGGGACGGTGACACGATTCACGCCGTGATCCGGGGGATAGGCTTATCCAATGATCGAGCGGGTAATTTGCTCGCTCCAGCTCAGGAAGGCCAGCTCCGGGCTATGCGCCGCGCTTACGAGCAAGCCGGTTGCTTGCCCCAGGAAGTGGATTACATCGAATGCCATGCCACGGGGACTCCTGTCGGTGATGCGGTGGAGTTTGCAAGCCTGCGGCAGTTGTGGGATAGGGGCACCTGGCGGGTCGGCCAATGCGTGCTCAGTTCGGTCAAGGCGACGGTGGGCCATTTGCTCACCGGGGCTGGAGCCGCCGCTCTGGCCAAGGTGCTGCTGGCTTTGAAGCACCAGCAACTGCCCCCGCAAGCGAACTTCACCCGCCCTTCTCCGCAACTGGCTTATGCGGGCGGTCCATTCCGCATCGTGCAAGCCGCGGAACCATGGGACCGTCCCCGGCACCGACCCCGCCGGGCTGCTGTCAGCGCCTTCGGCTTTGGGGGTATCAATGCCCATATTGTGCTGGAAGAGTGGCAAGGTGACATGCCGCTGCCAGCAAAAGACATTTCCCCGCAGCGATTGATCCCCGTGGCCATCGTCGGTTTGGCTAGTCACTTCGGTCCCTGGCAGGATGCTCCTTCTTTACTGGCCACCCTCCAGGGTACGCCGCCGCCTCCTCCCCGGCCGAAACGCCAGGGCTGGTCCTGGTCGCCCCGGCCCTGCCCCCCGGCGCACGCCATCGAGGAGCTGGAGTTTCCCACCGATCGCTTCCGCATACCGCCTCGGGAAATCGAGGAGACTCTGCCTCAGCAGTTGCTCATCCTGCAACTGGCCGATGCAGCCCTCGCCGATCACTGCGCAGGCCGGGAAGCCGGACGAACAGCTCGAACTGATGACCCGCGGCGGACACAAAAACCTTCTACCTCTCCCCAGGAACGGGAAGCGGTTGCAGACTCGTCCTGTCCCGATCCTTCAAGTCACGCCTATCCGCGAATCCTGCCCACGGTGAGCCGGCATCCCACGTCCCACCGGCCAGGTGTTGATCCGCCGGGTGATGCACCCGCGGCCGGGCGGCCCCTTCCCCCGCCTGTGGCGGAAAATGGGGAGCGCTGGGGAGTCTTCATCGGTCTGGAACTGGACCCCAACACGATGAATTTCCATCTGCGCTGGAGTGCGCTGGCAGCGGGTCGGGAAGAGCTGGCCGAGCAGATCAGTCCGCCGCTCAATGCCAACCGGACCATGGGGGCACTTGGGAGCATTGCGGCCAGTCGGATCGCGCGCGCATGGGGAATCGGGGGGCCGGCTTACACCCTGTGTAATGAGGAAGCTTCAGGCTTGCGGGCGGTGCTGGCGGCGTGGCAAGCCCTTCAGAGCGGCACCATCGATTTGGCCATTGTGGGAGCGGTGGACTTCGCCGTGGACCCGCGTTCGGTGATCCCCGCAGGGTTGGTATACCCCGGTGAAGGAGCGGCTGTTTTCGTGCTGAAACGGCTAGCGGATGCCCAACGGGATGGTGACGCGATCTATGCGGTGATCCAGGGCGCGGGATGCGGTGAGGACGAACCGTCGGCCCTGGCGGAGGCCATAAAACAAGCGGGGTGGAACCTCGCAGAAACGACCCAGCTTCCCCGTGTCCACACCGCATCACTGATAGGACAATGTGGTGCCGCTACAGCAGCGGCGGACCTGGCCTATGCCGCCCTCCTGATGGGCGCGGCGGAACCGTCCTCCTTCTTCCGCCTCTTTGGCTCCCCGTCCTCCTCCGCAGGGGATCAGGCTGTCCCACCTCCGGCTTCACGACGATGTTATGTCACGGCGTCGTCCTGTACGACCCATTTGGCTCTGGTGCTGGAGGAATACGTCCCCCGGCAGTCTGCACGACCCGTGTTCCCCCCTCCCCGTTCGACTCGGACCCTGCGCTTGCCGGTCGGCATGCCAGAGCCTGGTTCCATTTCAACAGCAGCAGCAACTTCCGCCTCCATCCCCGCTTCCTTACTGCCGTTTCCTCTTTCTCCCCTCTCTGGACCCAGAGCCGAAGACATTCCCGTATCAGCGGGGAGAACTCCAGGAGCGACGAGCGGGTGCGGTCTCGTCGGCACTCCAGGGAGCATACCCCCCTCTTCTTCCAGTCTGTCAGCTTCTGGGGGCGTTGCCGGTGGGGCGGCGTTGCCGGTGGCAGGCCAGGCACCCCCTCTTCCGGAACCCGTAGCGATGAACGATCGGCTTCCTCTTACCCCCGAAGGTGGAATCCAGGCAGTGCCAGCGCTCCTCCTAGCGGCCTATGGCCGGGTTCAGGAGCAATGGCTAGGGGCACAGTCGGCCTTCCTGCGTACCCAGCAGCGATGGTTCACCTTGGCCGCCCGCCTGTGGGAACACCACCAGACCTTGCTGGCGAGTAACCCCTTGGCGGAAGAGCAGTGCTCAGACCCGGCTCCGGCCCAGAAATGGCTCCCCACTCCAGCCCAGGTACAGGAGAGAGGATTGCCGAATCGGGCCGAGACCGACCGAGTTATGCCGCCCCAGCCGGGCAGCCTGGCGATGACAGTGGTTTGTCCAGAGGGCGAGGTGCCCCGGAGCTTGAATTACGAGCAGTGTTGCCGGTTCGCCGCCGGCCGCATCGCCGAGGTACTGGGTCCCCGTTATGCCCTCATTGACACCTTCCCAACCCGCGTCCGCTTGCCGGATGGACCGCTGCAACTGGTGGATCGCATCTTGCAGATCGAGGGCGAACCGCTTTCCCTCCAGCCGGGCCGGGTGGTTACCGAACATACGGTCCACGAACAGCGTTGGTACCTCGAAAGCAAGCGCATGCCGACAGCATTGTCGGTGGAAGCAGGACAGGCGGACTTATTCCTCAGCGGCTTTTTGGGGATCGATCTTCAGACACGAGGGGAGGCGGTGTACCGGCTGCTGGATGCGGTGGTGACCTTCCATCGCGGCTTGCCGCAAGTCGGAGAGACGATCCGCTACGATATTGCCATCGATGAATTTGTGCAGCAGGGGGGCGCCTGGCTGTTCCGCTTCCGCTTCGATGGTACGATCGGCGGCCAACCGTACATCACGATGCGGCATGGCACCGCGGGGTTCTTCACACCGGCGGCTTTGGCGGCTGGCAAAGGAATCGTCCAGACGGCCCTCGATCGGCAGGCACGTCCTGGCAAGCGCCCGGCGGATTGGCGAGAATTGGCGCCCCTGGAGCCAGCCTCTTTGGATGAACAGCAACTGGCTGCCTTGCGGCGGGGGGAGCTGGCGGCAGCCTTCGGACCGGCCTTCGCCCAGTTGGGATTGCGGCAACCCCGGACGCTGCCGGACGGCCCGCTTCGCCTGCTCGACCGGGTGCCTCACATCGATCTGCAGGGCGGACGCTTCGGACTCGGACTGATCCGCGGCGAACTGGATATCCACCCCGACGACTGGTTCCTCACCTGCCATTTCGTGGATGATCCCGTGATGCCCGGCACCCTCATGTACGAATGCTGCTTGCAAACGTTGCGGGTGGGATTACTGCGCCTGGGTTGGATTGGGGAAGCGGAAGAGGTGATGTACGAACCCGTACCGGGGATCGCCAGCCGCTTGAAGTGCCGTGGTCAAGTCATTGGCACGACGCGCACTACTGCTTACGAGGTGACCATCAAGGAGTTGGGTTACCGCCCGGAACCGTATTGTCTGGCGGATGCCCTCATGTACGCCGACGGCAAGCCGATCGTGGAAATCCTCAACTTGTCCCTGCAGGTGAGCGGGCTGAAGCGGGAGGAGGTCGAACAGAGATGGCAGCGCTCGCACCGCCTGGGGAGTGTGGCCGATCGCAGGAGGCTGCCGTCCTCTTCAGACCCTGCTGCGGAGAAGAGTTTTGCCCCAAGCGTGCCAGCCTTCCCCTCTGAGGCGAGTGAGCCGCTGCGGCTGCTTTACGATTCTCGGCACATTCTGGCGTTTTCCAATGGCAAGCCTTCCGAAGCCTTCGGGGAACCGTACCGGATTTTTGATCATGAACGGGTCATCGCCCGTTTGCCTGGGCCGCCGTACCAGTTCCTGGATGGCATCACGGCGGTGGAGGGCCAGCCGTTCGTCTTGCAAGCTGGGGCGAGTTGCGAAGCGGTTTATGACGTTCCGCCGTCCGCATGGTATTTCCAGGAACAGCACTCCGAATGCATGCCGCTGTGCGTGCTTCTGGAGATCGCATTGCAACCGTGCGGCTGGCTGGCGGCCTATTGCGGCTCGGCCCTGCTCAGCGACGAAGACCTATCCTTCCGCAACCTGGGCGGCTCGGCCATCCAGCACCGTCCGGTGACTCGTGCGAGCGGCCGGCTCTTCACACGCGCCCGCCTGACCCAGACGGCTCGCGCTGCCGGCATGATCCTCGAACATTTCGCCTTTGAGGTACGGGATGCTCTCGGCCCGGTTTACGAGGGAACCACCTATTTCGGTTTCTTCACAAAAGCAGCGCTCCGAGACCAAGTGGGGCTGCGGGAGGTCGCGGCAGAGCGGCGGGAACCGCCGGCCGGTCCGCCCGGCGTGCGGGAACCTTATCCCGTCCATCCGCCGTTTCCGGGACGGCAGTTGCGCATGATCGACTGGATCGAAACGTATCAGTCTGATGGCGGCCCCTGGGGACTGGGGCGAGTCGTGGGCAGTAGCGCCGTTGACCCGTCCGCTTGGTTCTTCCAAGCCCATTTTTACCAGGACCCGGTGTGGCCTGGTTCGCTGGGGTTGCAATCGTTTCTGCAACTGCTCCAATATCTGGCCTGGCGGCGGTGGGGGACGGAAGAGACTTCGACTCATCGCTGTCCCCAGGGAGAGGGAGCAGGAACCGTGGCTCATCACTTACCGGCCAATGTTTCGTGGCAAGCTCCTGCCTTGGGTGTGCGCCATCACTGGAGCTATCGCGGCCAGATTATCCCGACCCACCAGCGCGTTACAGTGGAGGCCGACGTTGTGGCGATTGACGAACGGCAGCGGCGGCTGACCGCCAACGGATTGCTTTGGGTGGATGGCCGCCCCATTTACCGCATGGAGCAATTCACGCTGGAATGGCCGCCGGGAGGGTAAAGGCCCAGGGGTTCGCCGGATTTGAGCGTGAGGATAAAGGGGTCTGCCGGATTCGACCGTAAGGATGCTGGGGTTCCCACGATCCGACTACCATCAGACGGAACAGGAAAGCAGTGTACGTTCGGTCGGCTGCCATCCGGGTGCACGAGTTCTACAGTGATGGAGATATGGTCGTTGTGGGTGTGAAGCATTTGGAGCTAAGAGTCGGGTGTCCGGCCACGGAAGCTGAGCATGCGCTATTCGCAGGTGCATATTGAGGCCATCGGCTATGAACTGCCGCCTGTGGTCGTTTCGACGGCGGATTTGGAGGCCCGGTTGCAACCGGTATATGAGGCGTTGCAATTGCAGCCGGGGCAGTTGGAATTGCTGACGGGGATCAACGAGCGGCGCTGGTGGGAGCCAGGTTATCCGTTGTCGGAAGGTGCTGCGGCAGCAGCACGCAAAGCCCTGGCGGCGGCTGAGCTGGACCCGGCCCAAGTGGATGTGCTGATCTACGCGGGCGTCTGCCGGGAGCAATTCGAGCCAGCAACGGCCTGCGCTGTCGCAGCCCGCTTGGGCATCGGCGGACACGCTCTCATCTACGATCTGAGCAATGCCTGTCTGGGGGTGCTCAACGGCGTGCTCGATATCGCCAACCGGATCGAATTGGGCCAAGCCCGCGCCGGCCTGGTCGTTTCTGCTGAGACGGCCCGCGAGATCAACGAAAACATCATCGATCAGATCATCCGCACGAGATCCTTGGAGCTATTCCGGGCATCGATTGCCACTCTCACAGGCGGTTCGGGAGCGGTGGCGGTGCTAGTGGTGAGCGAAGAGCTGTCGCGCCACAAGCGGCGCAAGGTGCTTGGCGGCGTAGCTCAGGCGGCCCCGGAGTATCACGCCCTCTGCCGTTGGGGCATGCGCTCGCTGCTGCCTGCGACTGTGCACACCGTGGAGAAGCTCTTCGGCACGCAAGCGGGTGTCTTGCTCCAGCGCGGCTTGGATTTCGGCCTCAAACACGTCATGGTGCCCTTCATGGAAACTCAGGCTGGTGAGCTACTCAAATACGGCATCGAAGTCGGCCTGCGCACCTGGAAGCGCTTCCTGAGTACCTTCGGTTGGGCCGTCGAGGAAATCGACAAAGTCATCTGCCATCAGGTGGGAGCGGTACATCGTGAGACCATGTTGCGGGCCTTTGGCATCCCTCCGGAAAAGGACTTCAGCACCTATCCTTATCTGGGAAATATAGGGACTGTTTCCTTACCCCTGACGGCAGCGTTAGCTGAGGAACGCGAGTTCCTGCGCCCCGGAGATCGTGTCGGCTGGCTGGGTATCGGCAGCGGCTTGAATTGCCTGATGCTGGGTCTGGAATGGTAGTAGGAAGCGATGGCAGCAAGCGGGTGTTTCCAGCGTGGCCTAGCGCCGAGCGGGCGTGGAGCGGCTATCCTGGAGCACGCGCGGCCCTTGGGCTGGTGAGAGGGAAGTGGCCCGTGAGATGGAAGTGACAAGACTATGTCTATTCAGGAAGGGTTGCGTGTACCATCCCCGAAGATGCCGACGGTTGCGGGGTCCTTACACCCGGAATATCCCTGGACCTCGCGCTGGTTCGAAGTAGCCGGCGGCTGGCGGCTCCATTACGTGGATGAGGGGAGCGGGCCGCCAGTCGTGTTCCTGCATGGCAACCCGACCTGGAGTTTTTACTTTCGCCGGGCCATTGCTCATCTCCAGCCATTCTTTCGTTGCATTGCGATGGATCACATCGGTTGCGGTTTGTCGGATCATCCCTCGCCTCAGGAGTACGACTATTCCCTCCGGCGGCGCATCGACGATGTGGAAGCCCTGGTCGAACACGTGGCTCCGGGACAGCCGATCGCGTTGGTAGTGCACGATTGGGGCGGGATGATCGGACTGGGGTGGGCGGCCCGGCATCCGGAGCGGTTGGCAGCGTTGGTGGCGATGAACACAGCGGCCTTTCCCAAACCGGCGGCGAAACGCCTGCCTTGGGGTCTGTGGCTGGCCCGCCATACAGCTTTGGGGGCCTTTCTCGTCCGTCGGACCCGCCTGTTCTGCCGCCTCGCTGCGCGCTGGTGCGTCGTGCGCCGACCGCTGCCGCCGGAGGTCCGCCGCCTGTATCTGTTGCCTTACCGCTCGGCGGCCCAGCGCTGGGCCATCCTCCGGTTTGTCCAGACCATTCCCCTGCGCAGTACCGACGCCGGCTACGACATCGTCGAGCAAACGGCCGCCTGTTTTTCCCGCTGGCAGCGGGTGCCGGCTCTGCTGCTGTGGGGATTGGCGGACTTTGTCTTCGACCGGCATTTTCTCGAAGCCTGGCAGCGGTATCTGCCCCAGGCCCAGGTGCAGGCCTGGGCGGACGCCGGACATTACCTGCTGGAGGATGCCCCGGAGGAAGTCCTGCCCGCTCTGCGCGATTTCCTGGTGCGACATTACCATTCGCTGTCGCCGCCGGAAGCCGTCCGTTAGCAAATGGCTCGGAGCCGAAAATGAAGTCTGCCCCGAGGGAGTCAGGGTCCATGCCGAGGATGATTTCTCCCGCCACGACGGCAGAGGCGGCGCTCAATGTTGCAATGCATCTGGTGCGTCAAGCGGCGGAGACGCCGCAGCGGCCGGCCCTGTATGTGCCGCAGCGTGCGGTGCGCGGGGACCGCCCTACACCCCACCGGGTCATCACTTATGCCGAGTTGAATGCCGACAGCGACGCCCTGGCCCACGGTCTGGAAGCCGCTGGTGTCGAGCGGGGAACGCGCGTGGCTGTGTTCATTCCGCCGTCGCCGCAGTTTTACGCTGTGGTTTTCGCTTTGTTCAAGCTGGCCGCCGTACCGGTGTTCATTGACCCAGGCATGGGATGGCAGGGTTTAAAACGCTGCCTGGAACGAGCGGAACCGGCAGCCTTCGTCGGTGTGCTCCGGGCGCATCTCGCCCGTTGGCTGTTCGGTTGGGCAAGGTCCTCGCTCCGCCTGAGCATTCACGCCGGGCGCCGCCGCTTCTTCTGCGATTACTCTTTGGAGGAACTTCGCCGCTTGGGCAGTACCCGCGGAACCTATCCGATCCCCGCTGTTTCCGCCGAGGAGATGGCTGCTATCCTCTTCACCAGCGGCAGCACCGGACCGGCCAAAGGAGCGGTGTACACCCACGGCATCTTCGCTGCCCAGGTGCAGATGCTTCGCCAGGCGTTCGGTATTGCGCCGGGAGAAGTGGACTATGGCACGTTTCCGCTCTTTGCCCTGTTCGGTCCAGCTTTGGGCATGAGTTGCGTCATCCCGGATATGGACGCCAGTCGGCCCGCCCGCCTGCGGCCGGACAAAGCGATCGCCCAAATGCGGCAATTCACCGTCACAAACATGTTTGGCTCGCCCGCGGTGATCCGCGTCCTGGGGGAATGGTACCATCAGCGCTGGGGTAGTTCCTTGGCCGGGTCGCAGGCATCGGCTTCATCACCGTCGGCACCGGAAGCGGAGGGTCCGCTATTGCCCGCTTTGCGCCGGGTAATCTCGGCGGGAGCACCGGCCAGTCCGCTGCAGTTGCAGCGTTTCACCGCCCTGTTGCCGGCTGCGGTTCCCATTTACACACCCTACGGGGCGACCGAAGCCTTGCCCGTGGCCAACATCGACAGTGGAGAAATCCTCCACGAGACGCAAGCGCTGACGGCGCAGGGGCGCGGCGTCTGCATCGGCCGGCCGTTGCCGGGCATCCGCCTGCATATCATTCCCATCACCGACGAAGCCATCCCGCAGTGGCGTGAGGAACTGGAACTGCCCACAGGCGTCATCGGCGAGCTGGTGGTGCGGGGGCCAATCGTCACTCCTCGCTATTACAAGCAACCCGAAGCGACACAATTGGCCAAAATCTATGATCCGACGACCGGCGAAATCTTGCATCGGATGGGAGACGTGGGCTACCGCGACGAACAGGGGCGCATCTGGTTTTGCGGGCGGAAATCCCAGCGAGTGGTGACGCCTTGGGGAACCCTGTTCACGGATATGGTAGAACCAGTTTTTCATGGTCTGCCTGGAGTAGGGCGGACTGCCCTGGTCGGTGTGGAGCGCGGCGGGGTCACTTATCCGGTGCTGTGCGTGGAGTGGGACCGGACAGAGCCGTGGGCGGTTGTGGAGTCTTCCCTGCGGCAGAAGGCCCAGAGCCTGGAATCGACGCGCACCATCGCTGCCTTCCTGGCCCATTCCCGGCCCTTTCCCGTGGATCGCCGCCATAATGCGAAAATTGCTCGCGAATCCCTGGCACGCTGGGCCGATCGACGCCTCGGTCCCCACTGGCAACCTCGACAGGATACAACCTGATGAAAGTGCTGGTCACGGGTGGCGGCGGCTTTCTCGGGGGAGCGATCGTCCGCTTGCTCCACCAGCGGGGCGATACCGTCCGCTCCTTGACGCGCACCCATTACCCCTGGCTGGACGAGCTAGGCGTCGAGCAAACCCTGGCTGATCTGGCCGATGCGGCGGCTGTGGCCCGCGCGGTCGAAGGGTGCGAACTGGTCATCCACACGGCAGCTAAGGCTGGCATCTGGGGGCGCTATGCCGACTTCTATGCCACCAACGTCCTCGGCACGAAGAATATTCTGGCAGCCTGCCGCCAGCACGGTGTGCCCCGCTTGGTATACACCTCCACACCGAGCGTCGTTTACGGCGGCAAGGACATCATCCGCGGCGATGAATCCCTGCCCTACCCGTCCCGCTACAGCGCCTACTACCCGCAAACCAAAGCCGAAGCCGAGCGGCTGGTCCTGGCAGCCAATAGCCCAGAACTGGCTACCGTGGCCCTGCGCCCCCATTTGATCTTTGGACCCGGCGACTCCCACCTGATTCCCCGCCTGCTGGAACGAGCACGGCAGGGACGCCTCCGCCGCATCGGCCGTCGGGCTGTCCAGGTGGATGTCACCTACATCGACAATGCAGCCTATGCCCATCTCGATGCCGCCGATCGGCTCCAGCCGCATGCCCCCTGCGCGGGCAAAGCCTACTTCATCACCAATGGCCAGCCGGTGGACCTGTGGGACTTCATCAACCGCATCCTCGAACTGGCTCAACTCCCCCCTGTGACCAAGACCATTCCCGCCTGGTGGGCACGCACCCTGGGTACCCTGTGCGAAACCGCCTACTGGCTCCTCCGCCTCCCCGGCGAACCCCCCATGACCCGCTTCGTCGCCGAGCAACTCTCCACCTGCCACTACTTCGACATTTCCGCCGCCCACCGCGACCTCGGCTACTATCCCCGCTTGACTCTAGAAGAAGGTTTGCAACGTCTGGCCCAGCATCTCCGCCCGGCCTCATGATCGGCATTCCATGAACGGCATTCGCCCTGAGATCGCAAGTTGCCTTCTTGTGACCCCTGTCCTGTCGGATTCCGAATCTATGCTGAGACTTTCCCGAATGGAATGCGGAGCCATAGCCAAATGCCAGTTCCTCCTATTGCAAGCCTTCCGGCATGAGGGCTAAGAGGAAGGCGAATACAGCATGAGTCGCTGGAAAAAGGGCCGGCGCACATCAGCCGACGAAGATCCCCTGAAGGGCCGAGATCGAGCTGGGGGGGAAGATCGGGGGAAGTGGCAGGACACTGGTAGCGTTGAGTCGCAGGACACGCAGCCAGGCGAGGGAGCCGCTCGCGGGAGCCGTGATGAGACTGGTGCGGCCGGAACCGTCCACATCGCGGGCCAACAGCCGAATGCCACTGCGGTCCGTTACCCCGTTGGCAAAAAACTGCAAGCGCAATGACAGTGCCTCGCTGGAGGCAACTCCATTCCAGACACGAACCAGGGACAAACCGCCAGCATCCAGACTGGTCATCAATTCGGCCCGTCCATCGCCATCCAGATCGCCGGCCGTGACATTGACGCCGTTGCGCCAAGTGGGGTCGAAGGCGAAAAATGCCGAGCGCTGCAAGCGGACTTGGCCGTCCGCCAGTGCAGCTCCGTCGTAAATCCGCACCACCGGCGACCACCCCGGCCCCGCACTAGCAATCAGGTCGGCCCGTCCGTCTCCATTCACGTCCCCCATGGCCACCCGCACCCCCGATCGCGCCAGAGGGTGAAGCACCTGGATGTAACTGAGGTATGCCAACTGTGCCTGGGCCACCCGCGCCACCGTCACGACAGGACTGCCGCCGGCATCGGCACTGATGGCGACTTCCGCCCGGCCATCTCCGTCGATGTCTCCCGCCGCGAGAAAGACGCCGCCGCCGAATCCTCCCAGCACGGGGGTGACCGGAAGCAGGTCGGCCCCTGTGACGCCATCTACGATCCGCACTCGTGCCGCCACACCCGGCCCGGTGGCAAAGAGATAATCCACCCAGCCATCGCCGTTGACATCAGCACTCGTGGCCCGGATCACTCCGCGATAATTCGCACCAAACGGTGTGAAACTCAACCCGCTGAAAGACACATTCCCTGTGGCATCGAAGCCGTAAACCTGCACGGTCGGATTGCCTGCGGAACTGACCAGCACCGGCGGGCGAGTCACGGGGAAGCGCACGGCCAGTCCTGCCGGTGCCGGTGCTGCCCAACCCAGATCATATAAGGCCGCCTGGTCCAGCGCCGACCAGCCGACCCGGCGCCCATAGTAGAGATACGGACTCATCGCCGCGGCTTGACCGCTGACGCGCACACCATCCGCCCAATGGGCGCGCTCCGAAGACAGCGGCACCGGACCGCCATAAATGCTTTGCGCTTGCCGTCCCACAAATTGATTCCCTTGAACTTGCGACCACCATTGCCGCGCTGTGCCGATGCCCAGCACGTGGCCCAATTCATGCACCGCGGCGGAGTAGAAATCCAGTTGGTCCGCCCGCAATCCCGACGGATCCAGGCCAAAATACCAGTTGCGGCTGGAATCGAAAGCAATGCTTCCCCCCCACAGGGAAAAACCGCTCCACTGCCGCGTCGCCAAAAGCTGGCCCCAACTCGCTGAACCGGACCAGCTATAGCCCCCATAACCTCCGAACCCCGCCTCCGCTCCGGGAATGGACCGGCCGCCCACATACACAATGATCGTATCCGCCGGTACACGCAGATTGGGAAGGGAGTAGAGACTGCCGGTACCGGGATGATAGACCGTCGCTGTCCAAGTGTTGCTTCCGGAGGGAGAAATCGCTGCCAAGCGTGCGTCAATCCGCTGCCCCATCTCATAGGCGGCTTGTTCCATCACCTGCCGCGCTGCGGGATGAGTGGTGAAAAAGCCCGTGCCGCCATTAGCTGGTGAATCCAGCGAATAATCAATCCGAATGGTAATCGACGGGACCTCCCGTTCCTCCAGCACTTCCAAGCCCAAGACTGCCGCTGACCCGTATGACCCGCCGTTTTTCGGACGCTCCATAGGTGCTCTCTCTTTGCGATGGAGACCCAGCTTGAACCGTGAAGGCTGGGGTAACTGTTGCCGTAGCGTCCATGCTGATTACGCCGAATCTGTCAGTTTTCAGAATCGATTCTTTCCTGTCGAATATGCCTGCCTTCAGGAAATGATCTAGTATGCGGATGACACGGAGAGAGCGGGTGACCGGAGATTCCAAATCCTCTCAGTTTGTCGACTGCTGTTACGATCGCTATAACTCGTCCATTCTGTGCGATCGTTACGATGGCCCTTTCCTGGACAATTGCCTCATCCCGCGCTAAGAACTCCGACGGGTATCCGTTGGGGGTAATGCCGGACAAATAGAGAAGCGCGATACAAGGAGAACGTGGGGCCGGCGCGAACATCTTCCTGCACAGGGTGAGTTGGAGAGGGGCACAGTTGGCTTGACTGGCGCCGTCTCCTGTCAGACAGATTCCAGAAGGAATTTGATCTTCTGCCAGGCAAGATACCGGCATGTTCGCGACAGTTGTGCTTTATCAACAGGGGGAAGAGGGGATATATTGGAAAAGAGGCGGTGAAGGAGGAATCGCCATTGTCCCAGGGTTGTAGTCAACTGGGGTTCAGAGGAAGGACAATAGCCCACGGGGAAATGGCGCACCCACGGAACCACTGCCTCCTGGTACAAACATGCTAGAGGGGAACCGGCGGTCCAAAACGACGCACGGAATGGGAAGGCGGCCCAGCAACCGAAGGAGGGGCCGAGATGCAAGCATCCAGTTCACAATCACTGATTCCACCGCCCGCGGCAGGAGTGCCTTCGGGAGCTTCTAGCGGTGCTCCGGCGGGCCTGTCCGTTTTACCTTCAGGGGCTGTTTCGCTGGATGACCCCAGTCTGTACATCAACCGGGACTTAAGCTGGCTGGAGTTCAACCGGCGGGTGTTGGAGGAAGCCCGCGATCCGAGCGTGCCGATGCTCGAACGGCTGAAATTCCTTGCGATTTTCAGCTCGAACCTGGACGAGTTCTTCATGGTCCGCGTGGGGAATACGCAGCAGAAGGTCCAGTCGCGGATTCCCACGGGCAGCGGCGCGGATCAGATGCCGCCGGCAGTGCAACTGGAACAGATCCGCCAGCGGGTCCGCGAACTGGTGGCCGAGCAGTACCGCTGCCTCCAAGAAGAGGTGCTGCCGGTCTTGCGCGAGCGCGGCATTGTCATCCGCTTGGCCCACGAACTGACCGAGGAGGAACAGCGCTATGTGCGGGACCTGTTCCGGCGCGAAATTTTTCCGATTCTCACCCCCCTGGCGACCGACCCAGCCCACCCTTTCCCCCACCTCTTGAACCGCTCGCTCAATCTGGCGGTGGCCTTACGCCGGCCCGGCGAGGCTGAGACGCTTTATGCTCTGGTCCAAGTGCCGAGTGTGTTGTCCCGCTTCGTGGAATTGCCCGCGAGTTTGGGAGGAGGCGAGGGCGGCAAGGATTCCCGTGTGATTTCCCTGGAAGCGGTGGCCCGCAAGGCGGAGCAGAATGGCGAACTGCCCTCTTCCGCCGCAGCTCCCGGATATGGCCTGACTCCATCTCCTACCTTCGCGTTTGTTCCGCTGGAGGAGATCATCCGCCTGCATCTGAGCGATTTGTTCCCCGGTATGGAATTGATCCGGGCGGTGGCTTTCCGCGTTACGCGCGACAGCGAATATGAATTGGATGATGAGGTGGATGATCTGCTCGAGGAGATCGAAGCGCATGTCAAGGCACGGCGGCGCGGCCATCCGGTGCGCTTGGAGATCGAAGCGGACGCTCCGCCGGAGTTGGTGCAATTCCTGGCCGACGGCTTGAAGCTGCCCCTGGCCGATGTCTATCTCATTCCCGGCTTGCTCGATTTGACAGGCTTATTCCAGGTGTACAATGTTCCAGGTTTTGCGGATCTGAGGGACCCGCCCTTTGTGCCGGCCCCCGTGCCCGCTTTTACCCAAGCTGCGACTCCGTGGGCTGCCATCCGCGCCCGGGATATTCTGCTCTTCCACCCCTACGAGTCGTTTGCCCCCGTGGTCGATTTCATCGAGGCTGCGGCCACCGACGAGCGGGTTTTGGCCATCAAGCAGACCCTCTATCGCACCTCCAGCGATTCCCCGATCGTCCGGGCTTTGCAACGGGCTGCGGATCGCGGCAAGCAAGTCACTGCAGTCATCGAACTCAAAGCCCGCCTCGATGAGGAACGCAACATCCTTTGGGCGCGAGAGCTGGAAAAGGCAGGCGTCCATGTCGTCTTCGGCTTCGTGGGGTTGAAAACCCACTGCAAAGTCGCTCTAGTGGTCCGCCGGGATGAGGACAACGTCATCCGCCGTTATGTGCATCTGTCCACAGGCAATTACAATCCCCACACAGCCCGCATTTACACCGACCTGGGTCTATTCACCTGCAATCCGGATTTTGCTGAGGATGTCTCGGCTCTGTTCAACTATCTGACCGGCTATGCAGCCTTGCCGCAGTGGCGGAAGCTGATCGTTGCCCCGGCCCGGCTTCAGCAGTTCGTTCTCGAACGGATCGAGCGTGAAGTGCAGCATCACACCAGCGGCAAGCCGGCGCGGATTCTGCTCAAAGTCAACGGGATTCTCGAACCGACCGTGGTCAAAGCCCTGTATCGGGCCAGCCAAGCCGGTGTGCCGATCGACATCGCCTGCCGGGGGATTTGTTCCTTGCGGCCTGGTATTCCGGGAGTCAGCGAGACTATCCGGGTCATTTCCGTCGTTGATCGCTTCCTGGAGCACAGCCGCATCTTCTACTTTGAAAATGCCGGGCATCCCGAGGTGTACATCGGCAGTGCCGACCTGATGGATCGTAACCTCATCCGCCGCGTGGAAGTGGTTTTCCCGATCGAACAGGCGGACATCAAGCAGCGTGTCATCGAGATATTGAACATCACTTTGGCTGACAATGTCAAAGCCCGGCAACTGATGCCGGATGGGAGCTATCGCCGCCTCAGTCCTGCGCCGGGGCAAGCAGCGGTCCGTTCCCAGTTCCGCTTCCTGGAAATGTACAGCGAGGCGGGAAACCGGCCCCAGACGGAGATGAGCCGCAATACCGCCCCGCGTGTGGCTCGCCGCCGCGGGCGGGACAAATCCCGGCGCAGCAGTTGATCTGCTTGGCCTGTACCTACCCCGCGCCGGCTCCTTCCGCTTTGGCGTCCCCTCCTTCGAGCTGCTCCGTGCAGCCTCCGCTCCTGGATTCCGATCACTTGGACAAGCAGCTTGCCGCTCTCTTATAGCCGGGTGGTTTCAAACGCTATCAGTCCCACTGCTTCATACCGGCCATTTTGGTGGTGATACACGTGGGTCATGAACGGGGCATTGCTCAGGGTGGTTCCGACCATGACAGCTAGGGCTACGGGCAGGCGGGCGTACAGATGCAGGCGGTTGATCCCGGCCTCCCGCAGCTCGTTCACTTGAGTCTTGACTTTGTCCAGATACGCATGCCATTGGCCTGTCTCACTTGTTAGTGCCTCCGGTTGGTGGATGGTGAAAACAGGGATGTCGGTTTCTTCAGGTTCCTTGGCTTCAAGCCAGCCCCGTGCTCGCAGGTCCTGGAGGACAGTTTCCTTGATGTCGCTGCCGATACTGAGGATCAACACCGCCTGGCGCTTGCCATGCTTCTTTTCATGCAGGAGCATCCGCCGTACCAGGCGCCGTTTGTACCAGCGTTGATACACCGCATCTGCGAACTTAGTGGCGATGAAGCTCGCGATGCCGCTTAGGGCAGCCGTGGAGATCGCAACAAGATTCCGCGAGAAAAAATCGAGTACTCCATCCATTGCTCCGACTCCCGATGTTGCCACCAGGGGTGAGCTTTGTCCCCAAACAAATATATCCCAGAGGGTGGCCTCTGCCCCTATATACGAGCAGGAGAGGGAAAAACTGACGAGGAGTGTGCGGAATCGAACTGCAGCCTACGGAGCGGAATCCGCAACCTGCGGAGCGGAGTCCGCGCTCAGGCCATTGGAGAAAAGGAAGTTATTCGCACCACCAGGGTAGTTTGGTGGCGCGGGGGAAGGGTTCCATCCACTTGCGGATAGGAACGGCTACATCAACTCGCGGATCGGAGTGGGGTCGTCCAGGATGGGAATGGGACGGCCCGTGTGGTCCTTGAAGGTGAGGTTGGGGTCGATACCGAGGTGGTGGTAAATGGTGGCGTGGAGGTTTTGAGGCGTGACCGCTTGCTGGACGGGATGTTCGCCGCGAGCATTGGTAGCACCGACGACGACACCGCCGGGGATGCCGCCGCCCGCCAGCAGCACGGAGATAGCATTGCCCCAGTGGTCTCGTCCGGGCACCGGGTCATTGGGCAGGCCTTTATTGATCCGCGGAGTGCGGCCAAACTCTCCCATGACAATGACCAGCACCTGATCGAGCAGGCCGCGGACCTCTAAATCATCGAGCAGCGCGCTGACAGCCCGATCGACCACAGGGACTTTGGTGCCGTGCCCGCGGTGGAGGGAGCTGTGGTCATCCCAGTGGGGCATATCGACGGTGACGAAGCGGACGCCCGCTTCTACCAACCGTCGGGCCATAAGGGTGTATCGACCCCAGGCGTTGGCGCCGTAACGCTCCGCCAGTTTCGCCGGCTCTCGTTCGATGTCGAAGGCGATGCGGGCCTGACTGCCGAGCATCAGATCCAGGGCTTGCTGCTGGAACTGATCCATCGACTGCATCACGCCGGACTGATCGACGTCTCGCCGCAATGTGTCGAAAGCGTGGAGCAGGTGCTGGCGCTCCTGAACCTGGGCCGCAGCCTCCCCAGAACCGGACAGATGCCGTAACCATTGCGGGGCGCGGATCGGGCGCGTGTCCGTGGCCCCCAGGTACTTGTTCTCCCGATCCACATCGAAGGGGCCATAGGCTCCGCCGAGATAGGCTGGACCCATGTAGCCGGGGAACAGGTAAACCGTTTCAGCCGAGGGAAGCCCGACATACGGGGGTAGGCCCGCTTTACGGGGGCCTTGAATCCGGGCTACGTAGGAACCGATCGAGGGGTATTTCTGCGGCAGATTGACGCTGTTAGAACCGAGGCGGCCTGTGGTCATCCAGTGGGCCGCGGCGAAATGGTCCCCGTTATCGTGATGCAGTGAACGCAGCAAAGCCACCTTGCGGATCCGCTGAGCCACTCCCGGCATCAACTCGCTGACGCATACTCCCGGAATTGCAGTTCGGCAGACGCCGAATGGCCCGCGGTATTCTTCCGGAGCTTCTGGCTTGGGGTCGAACGTTTCCATGTGGCTGGGGCCGCCGTCGAGCCAGATGAGAATGACCGACTTTTCCCCGCTACCGGTTGTGGGTTGGGCAGCCTGGAGGCGGAAGTAATCGCTCAACGTCAAACCGGTCAGGCTCAGAACACCGGCGCGCAGAGCAGCCCGACGGGTCATTCCTGCACAATTTGTCTGCGGAGGGCCGGAATGGATCGTCAGCATGGCGGGAACCCTTGATCAGCCAGGTGGGTCAATAGGTGGGATAGTCGTATGGGCAGGCATCCCTATATTAGCAACCGCTTGGCGAAGGTGAAAGGGGAAAAATCCAAGGTCTGAACATTACATCGGATGACTCCAACCGCGGGGTGGAAGGGGTTGCCGGCGGCCATCGGGCAGTTCCAGCCAAAGAGTGGGGGGCAGGTCCGGTAGGCAAACGCCGATAGGGGTCAGGTGGGGAATGGGGGGATGGTCCAGTAGGCGTTGAGCTTGATCCGGGGCGAGGGTGAAGATCAGCTCGAAGTCTTCACCATCCTGGAGGGCGTGTTCCAAGGGGGAACGGCCGGTCTGCTGGCTCAGTGTGACAGCGGCGGGGGCGATGGGAATGTCCTGGGCGCGGAGCACGGCGCTGCACCGGCTTTGCTCGAGGATGTGGAACAGGTCTGCGGCCAGGCCGTCGCTGATGTCGCACATAGCATGCAGAGGCGCTGCCGCCAGCAAGGCCAGGGCTTCCCGGACGCGCGGGACAAAATCCAGGTGCTTGCCCAGGATACTGCCGCCCAAAGGGCCGGTGACGAAAATCCAGTCCCCCGCTTGCGCCCCGCCACGGGTGACATAACCCCGCTCATCGGCCTCGCCGAGCAGCGTGATGTTGATAGCCAAAGGAGCCGCCCAGCTATTCGTGTCCCCCCCTACAATCGGGAGATCGAAAGCCTCAGCCAGAGTGCGGATGCCCGTGTCGATTTCTTCCGCCAATTGGCGGGTGCTTAGGCCAGGGATGGGCGGATGCTGCGGTAGAGCCAGACTGACCAAAGCCGCATACGGATGGGCAGCCATAGCGGCGAGATCGCTAAGATTAGCAGCGAGGGCCTTGCGGCCTGCCCGTACCCCTCCGACTTCGGCCAGATGGAAATCGACGCCGTCCATGAGCATGTCGGTAGTCGCCAGCAAAGCCCGTTGGGGCGGGCGGAGTACGGCGGCGTCATCGCCGGGACCGAGCAACATCCGGGGATCGGGCCGCGTGCGTTCACATAACCAGGCGATGTATTCGAATTCCCCATTCATGACGAACGACCTGGATTGCCTCGGGGCAGGTAACTGATTCCCTCCAGCCGGAGGTGAATCGCTGCTTCGCCCCTTCCGGCATCAACTATCGAACGGCTTACTAGGTGGACCGGGGTGGACTGGTTTAGCGTCATGGCGATTCACTGCCGACGCAGCGACATCCACCAGGCCTCCCGCCAAGGGCGAACATCCACCGCTACCATCTGGGCGTGGGAAGCTGCTTGGAGGCCGATGTCGGTGTCTTCAAAGACGACACAGGTGGCAGGGGGCACACCCAGGCGGCGGGCGGCTTCCAGAAAGACATCCGGTTCTGGCTTGTGCCGGGGCGTGTCCTCCGCTGTTACCAGCACGTCAAACCAATCCAGTAAGTCGAGATGAACCAGGGTCCGGGTAATCGTGTGGCGGTAACCGCCGGAAGCGACAGCGAGGGGCAATTGGCCGCGATAGCGGGCGGCGATTCGAACCACCGGCTCGATCCGGCGCACCTCCTGGAGATGACGCAGGAAGGTTTCCTCCTTGCAATGCACCATCCGTTCCACTTCGACCTCACTGAGGGATACACCAGCGTCCTGGGCGAGCACCCGGATGATCTGGGCCGTGGGCATGCCTCCCATGGCGTAAAACCGGTCTTCCGGGAATGGAATGCCATAGGGCCGGAGCATGCTCAGCCAGGCGCAATAATGCGCGGGCATGGTGTCCGCCAAGGTGCCATCGCAATCGAAGATCAGCGCCGCCGTACCAGGCGGTGGGGCCCATTCCTGCGAGGATTTCATCGTCATGCCGTTAGCATAGGAATTCCTTTCTCGTGGTAACAGGCAGACTTTGTCGTTCGCTAGCCGCCGCGGGATTGTCTCCGCGGGGAGGACCAGCAGAGTAGCTGTTTGGCCAGTTGGAGCAGGAGAGGTTTGGACAGCCATACGTCACTCATACTGAACCACTTCTCCCGCGGCGCGCGTGCAGAGGGCAGCAAGGGTCGTCAACGGCAGGGTTTCCCGCAGAAAGGCGACATGTCCATCAGCGAAGAGAAAATGGGCGCCACCGCTATGGAAGCTGTACGGTTCGTTGTCGTTTTTGCCGTTGATGCCTAGGAAACACGGGAGACCGCACCCCTCTTGCTGTCCATCGGCCGAACTGCCATCGAGGCTGAAGGGACCTTCACTATCGACCCAGCCAATTCCCTGATCGTTAGCGAGATGGGGATAGGCCCGGCCCCGGCGATGCACCAAGGGGCGTCCCGCTGCTTCTCCTACCATCACGGTGTTGGACGTACCATCGGTGATATCCATCAGGCGCACGCGCGAATTGCGGAACAAAACGGCGAAACGATTGGCCGAGTTGTACACTGCGCTGCCCAGATGCGGATTGATGGAAGATGGCTGCACTCCCATGATGGCTTCGTAATCCGTGGGTCCCAGCGGGCGGGGGAAGGACAGAGCCGGGCGGGGCGGCTTGGCGATGGCACTGGTCACTTCGGTGCGATCGGCGGTGGCGGGACAGAGATACGTCCTGAGAGTGATACTGGCTACGTCCAGATTGCTGCCTTCCCACCAGTTGAGACGGAAATCGTAAAGTTGACGGGCGTTTTCCTGCTCGATGTAAGCCAATGTCAAAACCCGCCAGCCGACGTATTTTCCCTCTGGATTGCCCGGCCCTGGCATCGTCCACCCGGAGGCCGGAAATACACCGTTGGCATCATGGAAATGATGCAAGGCGATCCCGATCTGCTTGAGATTGTTCAGGCAGGCCACGCGGGCTGCTGCCGCGCGCACTTTCTGCACCGCCGGGAGCAATAGCCCTACCAGAATGGCGATGATTGCGATGACGACTAACAACTCGATCAGGGTGAATCCATAACGACAGAACCGACGAATCATAGCAGCGTCTCCAGCAGCTCGTGGGAGAGACTCGGTACAATTGAGAGACAAAAGAGAGTTACGAGTCATGATAAATCCGCTTGCAGCCCCATGCTAGTGAAAATCAGCTGTAATCTGAGAATCATCGATTAGCCCAATCCGAAGCGCTTGTGAGAATGTCGGGCCCTGTTCAATATGCCGTCATAAGACTGGGCCTGGCTGGGGTTGAAGTAAGGAGGTGGTTCCGGCGGCAGGTTCAGCACCTAGACCGCTTCCACACGGGTTGTGCCATCGATGAGGCGGAAGCGATAGCCGTTGGGGAAGGCGTCCGCGAACTCTTCCTGATGGCTGACGAGCAAGATGCATTTGAGATACTGGCCGAGCTTGCGTAATTCCTGGACCATGACCTGCCGGCCTTCACGATCCAGGCAACCGAAGCCTTCATCGATGATGACGCACTCTATCGGCTGGTGGCGGTGGCTGACATACTGGCCGATGCCCAGAGCCAAGGCGACGGCTACGCGGAACTTCTGGCTGCCACTGAGATAGGCGATAGGAATTGCTTCGCCCCCGCTGCGCCGATTGATGCACTCCAAGTCCAAGGCCCGGTCCGGACCGCTCCCATCCTCCGTTTGCGTTCGTTGCAGGTAGAGCGTGCCGTCGCTGAGGCGGTCGAGTATACAATTGGCGTAACTAACAATCTGTTCCTCAGCCTTACGCAGCAGGTACAATTGCAACCCCTCGCGACCCAGGAGCTGGCCTAGTTTCTTCCACCGACTCTGCTCCAATTCTACTTCCCGGAGGCGTTCTTCCAGGTCGGCCCGTTCCTTCTGGTGCCGACGGAGCGTCTCGAACTCGACGCTTGCGGCCATCCAACGTTGATGCAAGAGGTTGTCCTGCTTTTTGACCTGCTCAATCTGTTTGTCCCATTCGGCAGGATCGCGGCGGACTTCTGGTGGAAATGCCCGTTCCCGCTCTTGCAGTATCTGGAGCTGCTGTTGTAGTTCCTGCTGCTGTTGCTGGGCTTGTTGCAACTGCTGGTACAACGTCTCGACCGAGCGCTGTTCCAGTTCCGCTTGTTCTTGTTTCCATGCATGCCATTGACGCAATCCCGCGTTGTTGACCGCCTGCTGCCAGGCAGGGGGGAGGCGGCGTTCCTCCCGCTCGATTTGCTGCTGGAAGTGTTTCTGTTTCTCTTCTTCCGCTTTGCATTCGCTCTGCAGGCGGGTTCGAGTATTTTCCCGTTCGCGGATTGCGTTCTCCCGGCGTTGCATCTCGTTTTCCAGCGCCCGGATCGTCTTTTGCCGCGTTTCGATCTCTTGCTGAAGGACGGCGTCCTGGGTTTGGAGTTGTTGCTGTTGTTGCCGGATGGAAGCGGGATCGACGTGGGGAGGAAGTTTCCGCTGGAGATCGTCCCGCTGCTGGAGGGTCTGCTTCCATTGGGCCTGAAGCACAAGGAGGCGGTCGCGCTGTTTGCGTAGGTCGTCGGCTCGGCTTTTGAGAACAGGAAGGCGTTTGATTTCGTCGCTCAACTGTGTCAGGTCCTCACGGGAAGGATAGGTGATGGCAGTCCAATCCACCGGAGGCTGGGAGCCGAAATTGGCCTGGCATTCCGGACTCAGCCGCCGCCAAGCATCGGTGCACTCGGCCTGGAGGGTTTGAATCTGTTCCGCCAGTTGCTGAGCACGCTGTTTGGCTTGTGAAAACTGCTCGCGGAGGTGCTCCAAGTGCTGGCGGGCTTGCTCGTAGGCTTGTTTTACCTCCTCATTTTGCTGCCGGATTTTCCGGGCTTCGATCTGGGCGGTGTGAAGGTCCGCTTGGGAAGCGGCGAGGGCATTCTGGCGGCGGTGTTCCTCGGCTGCGTAATGTTCCGCCGTTAGCGGTTGGCCGCAGAGACTGCACGTGGGCGCTCCCCGCAGGCTGTGAAACTCCTCCAACTGCCGGCGAGCCTGTTGCTCCAACGTTTGGGCTTGAATCAAGCGCTGCTGGACTGCCTCGTAAGCTCGCTGGGTCTGGTCCCGTTGCTGTTCCAGGGACTGGAGGTGTTGCCGGGCCTGTTGCCCTTGGGCGAACAGCTTTTGCTCCTGAGTCTGCGCCTCGCGCAGTTGAGCGACGGCCTGATGCAACCGGCTCTGCTGCCGGTGCAGGTGCTCCAGATGGGAGTAGTCCTCCTTTCGACGGCTGAGCCGATCGACTTCAGCGTCCAGTTTGCGGGATTGCTCTTCTAGGTCCGCCGGGTAGGGGTGTATTGCTTCTTCCAACCTTTGGATTGTTTCTTCCACCTGCTTCCATTGGTCCAGAAGGGCCACCAGAGGGGCCAGTTCCAGAAGGCGGCGCTGGATGGCCTCGCGCTGGGTCCGGTCCTGTTCGAGTTGCTGCTTGTGGGCAGTGTACTCCTCCTGGCGGCGGCGCTGCTCTTCCTGGAGGCGGGCGAGTTCGGTCTGAAGGGTGGCGAGTTCCTGGCGGATACGGCTGAGGCGGTTCAGGGATTCCTGGATGTTCTGCCGCGTGGTGATGATGGTCTCAACCCCAGGGAGGTGCTGGCGCAGTTCGCACCAGCGATGGTAGTCCCGCTCGATGGTGGGGGCTTGACGGCAGAGGGCTTGCGTCTGAGCCAGGCGCTGCTGGCATTCCTGAAGTTGCTGGCGGACTTCCACCCAGCGGATGCTTTCGCCGCGCCAGCGGTGCAACTCTTCCGAGCGTTCCCTACAGGCTTGGAGTTCATGTTCCGCTTGCTGGAGGGCTTGTTCGGCCTGCTGTAACTGCTCGTCTGTGACCGTGGGGATGCTATCGTACTGCTGGCGGACTGCCTCCCATTGAGTACGGGCATTTCTGTATTTCTCTTCAGCACACTGGTAGAGGCGATCGTAGCGCTCCAGATCGACGACGTGTTTGAGGACCTCAAATCGTTCCTTGGGTTTGTATTGCAGCAATTTCTCGGCTTGACCCTGAAGCAGAAGCACAGAGGAGGTGAAAGTTTCATAGTCGAAACCGAGCAGATGTTTGATCCAGTTTTTGAACCCTTCCTCCTTGTCGGTATTCGGGATGGGGACCCAGGTGTCGGAGTGCCGTTCGTAAGCCTGCCGTGTGCCACTCGCCCGTGTTTTGCCTCCTTTGCTACGGAGTTTTTTGAGGGTGCGGTAGACGCGGTAGTGCCTGTTGCGGATGCGGAATTGGAAGTCCACCTCCAGCGCCTGGGCCTGTTTATGGATCAGTTCCTCGGCATTTTGCTGTCCGCCGCGGTGGGCGTTGAACAAGGCATAGGTGATTGCATCGAAGATCGTGGATTTGCCGCTGCCGTTAGGACCCGCCAGGACCCATAACGACGCTCCTTCAAAAGTGATAGTCTGTTCTTCCTTGTAGGAAAGGAAGCCTTTGAGTCGGATGCGGACCGGGATCATACCTACCTCTCCAACCGCCGAATGGCTCTATTTCCTTGTACACTCGGCAGGTTCCGCTGCCTATGCCAGTTGTGGTGTTACCAGGGAGCGGCTGTAGAGAGAGGACATTCGATTGGGTGGTTATAGATGGAGGGCAGTCGATGAGAGGCTGGCCGTCGGAGGGCGTCTCAGGCGGCGATCGTGGGTGGGGATGGGGCCGGCGAGACAGAAAGGGGGCAGGATCGAGGGAGGACCTGGCAGAGGATTCGGGCTAGTCAGGCGACGGGGAAGTTATTTTTGTACCACTGCAAGGTGGTTTGCATGGCTTGATGGAAGGGGGTAGGGGGTTCGTAGCCGAGGCGCTGGCGGGCCTTGGCGATGGAGAAGTCGAGATTGAGGCCGGCGAATTTGAGCTGGGCTTGAGTGAGGCGTGGGGGGTGAGGGCGATTTTCCCGCCGAAACTTGCTTTCACGCCAATGGGCCAACAGGCGAGCCAGCCAGATGGGGATCGGGGGGAAGGCACGCGGGCGGGGCAATCCCAAACCATCGGCTACGGTCTCGAAAAAGGTTCGCTTGCTGACATGTTCGCCATCAGTGATGTTGAAAATTTCCCCCACCACCTTCTCGTTCGGCGCCTCGATGGCTAGCAGAATGGCATGGAGCAGATTGCCGACATAGGTGGTGTTGAGAGCATATCGGCCTCCGGCGATGTATAAGACGCTGCGTTCCTTCAGGCGTGCCGCCAGCCGGGGAAGCAAGGTCCGATCCCGTGGGCCGTAGATAAATCCGGGACGGAGAATGACGACCGGTAACTGCTGCTTGCGGTGGTATTGCAAGATGAGGCGTTCCGCTTCGACCTTGGACTGGGTGTAACCGTCGATGTGGCGTTCGGGCAAAGGTTCGCTTTCATCGGTGCCGTAGTGATGCCGTGCCTCGTAAACCCCCAAGGTGCTCAGATGGATGAAGCGGTGCAAAGGTCGACCTAAAGCTGCATCACACAGTGCTCGCAACCCCTCGACATTGACCCGGCGATACTCCTCATGCGGCCCCCAATCGCCGACCTTGGCGGCACAGTGCACAACTAAATCGACCCCCTCCAGGGCAGCAGGGAGAGAGGCTGGGTCCGTCAGGTCGCCCCGCACCACCGTGGCGCCCCATTGCTCTAGAAAGCGGGTCTCCGTGCCGGGACGTACCAAGGCGCGGACATTGTCGCCCCGCTGGCATAAGCCTTCCACCACGTGGGAACCGACAAATCCCGTTGCTCCGGTGACTAACGCCGTGTAACGCCGCCGTGCAGCGCCCCTTTCGTCTATGGCTGCCGTCATAACGTTTTTATCCTTCTGCTGCTGGCCATAAGTCGTATCTATCCGTCCAAGGCAGCCCGCATCCTTCGCGGATTTACCGGGAGCGGCCCTCTCCGGGCGGTTCCTAGACCATAGCCCTGGGAAGTAGAATTGCCGCCAGGCGATCCCTCATGCTTATGCTAGGAAAAGGAGGATTTCCGGGGTACGCCGTTGTGGCAGTCTGGAATGTTCCGGGCATCTCCGGACACAACGCCGAGGCCGACATAACCGGCGGGCAGAGACTCCTCCGACTGTCCCATGCCTGCTATCGCCCCGTCGGGGAGAGGGAAACCAGAGGGAAGCTGTTAAGAAGGCTGGGTGTGAAATGATCTTTGCTACAAAGAGGGAAGGCCGGACATGAAATGGCTTTTTGTTTATGGCAGTTTGCGCCGCGGTCAGGAAAACCATCACTGGCTGGCCGGACAACGATTCCAGGGTGAAGCAGTGACCCGGAAGTGCTACCGCTTGGTACAGCACGCAGGATACCCCGCCCTGGTGGTGGCGAAAAGCGAACAGGAAGCCCAGACGATTGCGGGAGAAGTCTGGGAAGTAACGGAGGAGTGCTTGGCTGCTCTGGATGCCTTCGAAGAAGTGCCCCGCCTCTACGTGCGGCAAAGCGTTTGTCTGGCCGATTCCTGGCCGCAAGAGGTGGAGGCCTATTTCCTCTCCCCCCAGCAGGCAGATTGGGCCGCGGGGAACAAAATGCCCCAAGGCAAATCCGCAAAATCGGTGTAACCGCCCAAAAAAATCCCGCCGTGGTAAAATATCGATCGCGCTGGCACGAATACCCCACTAGAACCTCAGACCGGGGTAAACCACGTAAGTGGAATGGTCCAATCTCATGGACCTCCTGTGCGGAGTGTTGGGCTTCTACCTTGTGCACGGGAACAAAGGAGGTGGGAACCGTTCCGAACCTTGATGATCGTCCCCATCTTCATGGGAGGGTTTAACCATGTTGAAGAAGCTGTTGATTGTGGGTGTTGTCAGTTTTCTGGCCGTGGCGGCATTGCAGGGTACGCGTTTGGGGTCGTTTTTGATGTCGGAGGCGCAGTCGCTGCGGGAGCGGGCCGAAGCTGCCATTCCGCCGGAGCGGGAAATCGCTCGCCTGCGTCATGAGGTCCGCAAGCTGGACAAGGACATCCTGGAGGTGGTGAATCAACTCGCCAAGGAGAACGTGCAGACCAGCCAACTGGAAAGCCGGGTCAAGGAGCTGCGAGCTAGCCAGGGACGGGCCAAGGAGCTATTGGAAGCCCGGGCGGAGGCGATCAAGAAAGCCCAAGAGTTCGTTATCTTCGATAACCGCAAGCTGACCGTGGCCGAAGCCAAGGCCATGCTGGAGGAAGGCGTGCGGCGCTACGCCTTGCAGCAGAAGACTCTCGAATCGATGGAACAGGCCTTGGCCACTCGCCTGCGCATCCGGGATACTCTGGCCAAACAACTGGAGGTCATGAAAGGGCAGAAAGCCGAATTGACTGCGACCATCGACGCTCTGGAGGCGGAGCTGCAAGTGCTGAAACTCCAGCAAATGGAGAGCAAGTATCAGACGGACGACACGCGCCTGGCCCGCATCAAGGAAGGCATCCGTGAACTGCAAGCGCAGATTCAGGTGGAGCGGGAAAAACTCCGCTTGCTTCCCGCTGCACTCGAGAGTTCGCCGGTACCGGCTGCCGACAAGTCCGTGGACGACATCATGGCACCCCTGCGGGGACAGCAGCAGACCACGGATTGAGCGGTAAGATAGCAGCCAATTGCTCCGAACCTGCCGCTTGCGAGCCGCCCTGCTTCTCGCCGTCAAGTCATAAATCCCATTCTGGCCTTCAGCGCCGGGTCGCGGTTGCCCTCCGCCGTGGCCCGGTTGCTGTTTGGCTGCCACTGCGCTAGGATAGATGTGGTTTCCATTTCGACGCCCGCGGCACCCCCGTATCGATATTTACGGCCCCCTCGCAAGTTTCCCTCGGCTCCTTCCTTATCTTCTTCCGGCAGGAAGTCAAAAGATCGTTGCAGGGAGCGGTGGGCTGGGGTAAAGTAGGGGCAACAGTTTGGGAATGGTAGTGCGTCGTTTCCACATGCAGAGGTTCAAGTGAGGAGGAGAAGGTATGGAACTGCTGCAACGCCGGGAGTTTTTGCAACGGTCGGCCTTGCTGGCAAGTGCTGCGGCTGTGTTAGGCGCGGAGCCGGTCCACCAGCAGGCAGCCGCCGCGAGTCGCGCAGCAAGCCGGGCGGATCGCTTGCGTGTGGCGGTGGTCGGGGTGCGCGGACGGGGCATGAGCCACGTCAACGGTTTCCTGAAGAATCCCGAAACCACGGTGACAGTCATCTGCGATTGCGATGAAGGGGTCATCAGCAATGCGATGCGGACGGTGGAGAAGGCCCAGGGGAAACCGCCCCGCTTCGAGAAGGACATCCGCCGCGTCGTGGAAGATAAGGAAGTGGACATTGTGGCCATTGCCACGCCGAACCACTGGCATGCTCTGATGGCGGTGTGGGCGATGGAACACGGCAAGGATGTGTATGTGGAAAAGCCGGCTTCCCACAATGTCCGCGAGGGAGCCATCATGACCGCCGTGGCGCGCCGCACCGGCCGTATCTGTCAAGTCGGCACGCAAAGCCGGAGCAATCCCGGCATGCGCCAAGCCATCGAATATGTGCAAAGCGGCAAGATCGGCAAGGTCGAACTGGCAATTGGCCTGTGCTATAAACTGCGGCCGAGCATCGGTGATGTCGGGCGACGGGAAGGAGAGCAGAAACCGCCCGCGACGATGGATTACGACCTCTGGTGCGGTCCTGCCCCTTACAAGCTTCCCCGACGCCGGACCAAAAATGGCACCGTCCACTACGACTGGCACTGGATTTGGGATTACGGCAACGGCGACTTGGGGAACCAGGGCGTCCATGAGATGGACAAGGCTCGTTGGGGTCTGAACAAAAACACGCTGCCGCGCAGCGTCTTCAGTCTCGGCGGGCGCTTCGGCTATATCGACGATGGCGAAACGGCCAACACGCAACTCTGCGTCTTCGATTATGAACCGCAATTGCTCATCTTTGAAGTCCGCGGCCTACCCACGGCGGACTACAAGGGGGCGAAAGTCGGTAACATCTGGGTCGGTACGGACGGTTATGTGGTTTGCCCCAACTATTCGGGCGGCGTGGCCTATGACAAGGCTGGCAAGGTGGTCACCAAGTTCAGCGGCGGCAACGATCAATACCACTTCGACAACTTCGTCCAGGCCGTGCGCAGCCGCAAAGCTCAGGATTTGCACGCCGACATCGCCGAAGGGCATCTCTCCGCGGCCTTGTGCCACCTGGCCAATATCAGCTACCGCCTGGGTCAAGAGGCTCCCATCGGCAGCCCTCGCTCAGTCAGCGAACACAAAATCGTTCAGGAATTCGCCGCCGCTATGCTGCAACATCTCAAGGACAACAAGGTGGATGTCGAGAAGACTGTCGGCCGCTTTGGCCCCCTCCTGACCATCGACCCGAAAACCGAGCGTATCGTGGGCAACGACGCCGCCAATGCCATGCTCTTCCGCGAATACCGCAAGGGATTCGAGTTGAAGGACGTGGGATGAACCAGGAGATGAACGTGCTGGCGTAATCCGTGGCAGCTTGCGGGGGGAGGGCTTTCACCCCTCGCATCCTCATGGACATCACGATGTCCGCGATTCCTCTTTCCTGGAGGCTAGGCTCCGGAACCGGCCAGATATGCCAGGGCCTCCAGGGCTTCCCGCCGTGATGTATTCTCGTACCTGAATCCGAAACATTGGCCTGAAAGTTGGGGCGTTAGCCTAAAGTTGTGTCGCCGTTTCCTCATGGAGGCTGAGATGGCTACTGCTTTGTGGACTTGGGTGGCAGGCGGGCTTTTACTGGTACCGGTCGCTGAGCCGGCCAAGCCGGCGCCGAGCAAAGCGGATGAACCTCTGGCGAGCCGATACGACCCCCTCCGAGCGGCGGCCTATCTGGATGGCGTGGCCGTGCACTGGACGCGCGAGCGACAATGCATCAGTTGCCACACGAACATGCTCTATCTGGCAGTCCGACCTCGGCTGGGCGGGGAGGATAAGTCCTGGCGTGAAGTGCGGGCGTTCCTGGAAAAGCAGGTGCAAAGCTGGTCCCAAGGGGGCAAGCCGCGTGGGGATACGTATGTGGTTGTCACTGCCTTCGCCTTGTCACTTCATGATGCTTTCACTAGCGGCAAACTCCAGACGAGCACGCGGGCGGCCTTGGATCGCATGTGGCAGCATCAGCGGGAAAGCGGCGAGTGGAACTGGCTCAAATGCGATTGGCCCCCGTTGGAACATGACGATTACTACGGCGCCGTCCTGGCCGCGGTGGCAGTGGGATACGCTCCAGATCGCTACGCCGAAACACCCCAAGCTCAAGCCGGCCTCAAGCGCCTGCGCCAATACCTGGAGCGCACACCACCCCCGGACCTGCACCATGCCGCCATGCTCCTGTGGGCCTCCACTCGTCTGCCGGGACTGCTCCGGGAGGAACAGCGCCGCCAGATCATCGCCGACCTGAAAAGCCGGCAGCAGCGCGACGGCGGTTGGGCCTTGCCAGCCTTGGGCCATTACAAGCGGCGGGATGGCTCACCCAACGATCCCCAAGCCCCTAGCGATGGCTACGCCACCGGCATGGTGACGTTCATTTTGCTGCAAGCAGGCTTGCCCCCCCAGGACCCCGTCCTGGTCAAAGCCCGGCAATGGCTTCTCCAACACCAGCGCGACAGCGGGCGGTGGTTCACACGTTCCCTCAATAACGACAAAGCTCACTACATCACCAACATCGGCACTGCCTTCTGTGTTCTCGCTTTGCAGCAATTCCCCGAAACACGCTGATTCCTCCCACGCTATCATTCCACTGGAAGTGCCGTCCTAGCCTGACGCGCCAAGCTCCGCAGCTTTCTAGCTGCCCTCTCCACCGGCGGGAATGTTCGACCTGCCTTTCCAACTTTTCCTGACTACTCACTTTGACAAGTCCGGTCGGCACTTTACATCATGTCATGACGTGGTTAAAATCATGGTAATTCTCTGGGTAATCGGAGACGTGGCTTCCATTGGCAAAGATAGGTGTACCCCGGCTCGTGAAATAACACGGGAGGATCTCAGGAAGACAGCGTATAGTCATCGGAAGGGTATTGACGTTCTGATTTGTAATTGCGCATCGAGCGACGGAAACGAAGAGCTAAGAAGGGAAAGGGGACGCTGGGAACCACTTCTGCTTCCGGGAAAGGAGGTGAGGTATGCTCTGCGATGTGGTTTTCCACGTGGAAGGAAGGTTCCTGCCGACAGATCATGCCTATCCGCTCTATGCGGCCCTGTCGCGGCGCTTGCCGAAGTTTCACGATCCGCAGGGGAACTGGCGGTTTGCTCCCATCACAGGGCAGCCGGTGGGCGGGGGGTTGCTCCAATTGCATCGCCAGTCGGTGTTGCGGGTGCGACTGCCCGAACAGGATGTTCCGCGCGTCGTTTCCCTGGCTGGTAAACGCCTCGATATTCACGGATACACTGTTCTGTTGGGCACTCCTCATGTCGGGTGTATCGGTGCTGCCTCGGAGTTGCGAGCCTGGCTGGTCACCTTCCGCAACAATGTGGACCCTGCCGCCTTTCTCGACACCGCTGTGGAACAACTCCAGACTCGCGGCATCCGGGGGGAGCCATCCATTCCCGTGCTGACTTCCGGCCCCCATCGTGGGCAACCGCAACGGCGCATCATCCGCATCAAGGGGCGCTCTATCGTCGGTTATTCCTTGGTTGTGCGGGGACTCAGTGATGCAGATTCACTGCGTTTGCAAGAAGAAGGATTAGGCGGTCGGATCCGTCTGGGATGCGGTTTCTTCGTTCCCATGAGGATGTAAAGTTGATGCTTCTAGATGCAGGTTCGCTCTGGGCGAAAAGCGGACAGGACCGCCTGGTGGAATCCATGCGCCTGCCGCAGCATTTGCGGGATGTTTACGAGGCGGCCGGCTGCTTGCTCGATAGCAGCGGTGCAGACCAATTGCGCATCCTGGGACTGAACGAAACCGAATGGAGGGATCGCTTCCGCCGCTGCCTCTTGCTCGCTGCCGCTGTTCATGATCTGGGTAAAGCCAACGATCACTTCCAGCAAATGATCCGCGGCCAGCGGGATGTCCAAACCCATCCCCAGGGGTTGCGCCACGAGTGGGTCACCGTGCTGCTCTTACAGCAACTGCGCCATTGGCTCATGCCCGCGCTGGAGGATGAAGGGAAAGATTGGGCGATTGTCGAATGGGCTGTCGGAGGCCATCATCCGGCCGAGGATCGCGAGACACCTCCGACTGGCCCTCCCGAAGGGGGTGGATGCGGTCCCCACATCACCTTTTTGACGGATCATCCGGACTTCACAACGATCCTGGAATGGCTGGCTGAGACGTTTCATCTAGCTCCTCCGCCCCACCTGTGCGCGAGGCGGTATGAGTTAATCGGTGATGACAGTGTCTTTGTCCATCTGGCTTGCTGGCATCGTCAGGCTCAAAAACTGTGGAGAAACTTTTCTCCGACAGAGAAGCGCTTACTGGCTGCTGTCAAAGCGGCTTTGGTTGCTGCTGACGTAGCTGGTTCCGCCCTACCATTCCGCTCAACAGCAGCGGGGAGCAAGTGGTCTTGGATTCTCCACGCTCTGGAGAACAAGCCGTCCGCGGAGGCGTTGGGGTGGATTGTCCAGTATCGCTTGCGCGGTCAGAAACCTCGCCCTTTTCAGGAGCAAGTGGCTCAATCGCCGGCCTTGGTCACACTAGTTCAGGCAGGTTGCGGCACCGGTAAGACGTTGGCCGCTTATCTCTGGGCGCAGAGGCGCTGGCCCGGCTATCGCCTCTACTTCTGCTATCCCACTACGGGGACAGCCACCGAAGGCTTCCGCGATTATCTCTTCCCGCCGGACCTGGTTGAGTTGGAATGGTCCACGGATGATCTTGTGTCTGCCGGTTCTCGAATTACCGCTGCCGACATCCGTCAGCTCGGGGCGGGCCTGTTCCACAGCCGCCGTGACGTCGATTGGGACATCATTTTGACCACGGGGCGGGATGCCGCGCAGGAGGAAGTGGAGGCCTGGCAACGGCGAGACGCTCTGGAAGCCTGGTCCACCCCGATTGTCGCGTGCACCGTGGATACCGTCCTAGGACTGATGCAAAATCATCGCCGCGCCTTGTTTGCCTGGCCCGCCCTAGCCCAGTCCGCCTTCATCTTCGACGAAATCCACGCCTATGACGACAAACTTTTTCAGTCTCTCCTGCGATTCATCTCCGAGATGGTCGGCGCCCCCATGTTGTTGATGACCGCCAGTCTGCCGCGGATTCGGGAACAAGCCTTGCGTGACGTCCTTCAACGCCGCGGCTTGGAACTGTTGGTCATTCAAGGGCCGCCCGAACTGGAAAACCGGCCTCGTTATCACCGCCTGAGCGGCGGCAGCTCCCTGCACCACGTGCTGAGCTGCATCCAGCAGGCTTTGCAACGCCAGGAGAAAGTGCTTTGGGTGGTCAACACCGTCGGCCGGGCGATGCAGATGGCTCAGCAGGCGGAAAGTTACGGCCTTCAGCCCATTCTTTACCACAGCCGCTTCAAGTACCAAGATCGCGTGGAACGACACCGAGATGTCATCGATGCTTTTCGGCGATCGGGTCCGGCCCTCTGCCTCTGCACCCAGGTGGCGGAAATGAGTCTGGACTTGTCAGCCGACTTGCTAGTGAGCGACTTGGCCCCCATTGCTGCTCTGATCCAGCGCCTGGGCCGCCTCAATCGCCGCGCCGCAGAGGGAGACCCTACCCGCCCCTTCCTCATCCTTGAACCGGATGATGTTCAACCTTACACCCCGGCCGAACTGGAGGAAGCCCGGCGCTGGTTGGACCGCCTGCCCCAAAGCTCCATCAGCCAGCGCGACCTTGTGACCGCCTGGCAGCAGAACAGTGACACTCGCTTGTCGTATGGCGATAGCACCTGGCTTGATGGCGGCCCGAAAACCGAGGTCAAAGAACTGCGCCAGGGGACTCCGGGTATCAACGTCCTGTTACGCCAGGATTACTCTCAGGTGCAGGACCAGCCCCGCCAACTAGCCCGCTATGTTCTGCCCTTGCCGCCGCCCCGCTCCAAGGAGTGGAAAACCTGGCCTCGCTTCCGCGGTGTCCCTATCGCCCCCGACGAGGCTGTCGACTACGACCCTCGCCGCGGTGCCCAATGGAGAGAACAGTTTCGACTCGCCGCGAGGAGTGAATAACCCTGGCTTGCAGCCGCTGAAACGAGGAATGTCCGGAATGGCCGATCAGGAGATGCACGCATGCCCCGCTCCCGAAAATCCCCAACGGCGACCACGACCAAACAGGCAGCACCAGACGATTTGATCCTGCATCTGTTCGCACCCGGCATGTCCCTGATGCACCGCGCCGGTCTGGGTGGATTGGCTTGTACCCTTGATGTCTTGCGACAGCGTTACGACAAAGGACTGCTCACCGACGCGGAGGTCCGCCCGTTGATTCTCGATGGCCAACCTCAGTGGGACATCGAAGAGCAGCAGATCACTCTGCGTTTCGGTACGCCAGAAAATGCTGGAGCTTATCTGCAAAAACTTTTCCAATTCGCCTTCCAGATCACCCCAGAGGGGTTGATCTACCTGCCGGGCCAGCATGGTGACACTCAGCCGTCTCTAGCTGTGCTGGCGGACCTTCAAGCCGGGCTGCTACTGACCTTCCTCCAGCACGGCGGCACGCGCGACCTGGCCAAGGACGAAAGCACCGTCCAGTACGATCCCGGCGATGTGGACAACGTCCATGCCCTGCCGGTGACCTACAAGAAATGCTCCGGCTACAAACATCAGTCTCTGTGGAAAGAACTGGTGGATACCAAAGGCCGTTTGAAACAGACGCCTGTGGACCTGGATGGCCCCGTCTATCCGGGGGCGGTAGTGCGGCATCAGGCTTGGGGGGATTTGACCAAGCTCAAGGACCCCCCGGAACGGGCCTTGCCCCTGTACTTTGCGATGGTGGGGTGCTTGTCCCTGCTGGTGAATCGCGGTTTGGGAGTGCTGCTGATTCCGGAGGTGGAGAACCTGAGAGATTTTCTCGATGTCCGCCCCTTGATCACACCCCGGAATGCCCGGCAAACCCTCGTGGCGGGAGCAGCGGATGCCGCCCTGCAAGCGCAGGTCCGCGTCTGGTCCAGCCAAATCATCCGCCGAAGCGGAGGAAGCATTCCTGCGATCGATGCCATGACGCTGGCACCAACCCCCTGGTCCACGCAGCAGAAGTCCCGTGTGAACACGCTTCACGTCCCCCGCCTGGCGGATCGAGATTTGCAGCGCTACGAACGAGCACTGGCCTGTCTGCCGCTGCGGGTGATGGTACCTGCCGATTCCACTCCCGACGGCAAATCGACGCGCAAACGCAAAACGGCCAAGGCGGAGCAACCAGGAGCGGTCCCACCGCCCTCCCCCGTCTATCGCCAGGAGAGCGTTGTCCGCCCGCACGTTGCCGAAAATCTGGCTTTGGGACGCCCCTGGTATGCCGGTTTCATCAAGTTCTACACGCGGAAGAATCCCGCCACGGATAAGCCCTACCTTGAGCAGCTTCGTTACGAGAAAGGAGGTTTGCATGCCATGATCGCTGAACCGAAGATGTGGGACGAGGAAGGGGAGCGCCGCCTTGTCGAAGCGGTGCACGAAGCTATCCGCCGTACCTTCGGGCGCATCCACCGCGAGACCGATGGCGAAGGGAAGTCCCCCTCGCAAGCGACCAAAAATCGCTGGGACAAATTCCGTGAGGAACTGCGCCTGCGCCTCGCGGGAGCCAAGACAGCCAACGACGCCCGCCATGCTCTCTGCGACCTGTTCAGCCGGGCCGGTTATGTTCAGGTGTTATCCGAACATTGGCGGGACATTCTGCCCAAGCTCGCCGATGACCGCTGGCAATTGACCCGTGACCTCGCCCTGCTAGCTCTAGCCAGTTACACCGGGCGCGAAGACGAGAAAGCTGATGCGCCGGAGATTGTCGAGGGACAGGCCAACGCGACCTAAGAAAAACGGGGCTGGCCGCTATGCTGCAAAAACTTGTTCCAGTCCCACGAGGGAGAATGCCGGATCTGCTGATTTGTCTGTTCGTTGCCTGACTCTGGAAGGAGGTTGTGCCATGACTCTGCATGTGTTTGCTAGCATCGTGACGCCCTATGGGACCGCCGCCAACAATCGGGCCGAGACTGAGGGCAACATCACCACTTTGCAGAAAATCATCTGGATGGGGGAGACGCACACGACGGTCAGTGCAGAAGCCATCCGTTTCGCTTTGCGCCGCCGCCTGGCTGAGTACGGCCCTACCAATCGCTCCTGGGATGAGAGAGCTAACAGCAACGTATGGCAAGACCCGGATTTTCAGCGCTGGAACTCGGATGGTCAGGAAGTGTGCATTGACGATGACCTGCTCGGCTTCATGAGTGCCGAAGCGGCCAAGGAGGGGGAATCGTCGGGCAAGGCCACTGTGCGCCGGGCTGTGCTGGAAGTCACTCGTGCGGTTTCGCTCACCCCTTGGCCGGGGGATGTCACCTTCAACGCCGCTTCGCCCGGTGCCACTCCTTCCGCCCAGAAAAAAGGGACCAACCCCGTCCCCTACGGCACCGAACTCCATGCCACGCGCTACCAGTACAGCATCGCCATGACACCGGAACGCCTGCGCGACAAACGCCGAGCGGCCCAAGCGCTGGAATGCCTTTGCAAACTCGGTCCTGTGGCCGGCAACCACAGCCGCTTCCTCTTCGACTTTTCTCCCGAGGCGATCGCCATTCGCATCACCGACGATCCCGCTCCGCGCATGCTCTACTGCTTCGATACCGCCGATGAAGGCCGAACGGTGATCGCCCCGCGCCTCTATCAGCGCCTCCACAATGGCGACATTGTCCCCGAAGAGTTGATCGTCGCTGCTGTTCTGCCTCACGGAGAAGGGAATGGCCGCTGGCCGGAGAATGTCACCGTTTGCAAAGGCGTCCAGGAAGCCTGTGCGACAGCTGTTAAGCGGATCAACGCCAAGCTCGGACTGGGAGGCTGAAGCCATGCTCGGCATCTTTGTGACTGTGCCCGTGACCTGCTTCCGCCGGCTTCTGTCCCGCGAGTATTTAGAAACCGAGCCGCTGCCGCCGCCGTCCACATGCTATGGCTTCCTCTTGTCACTTGTGGGGGAAACCGAGCGCCAGCGCCACGTCGGCTGCCGCCTCACGGCGGTCAACCTGAATCGCACGGCCCGGAGCGTCGCTCTGCGCACCGTCTGGCGCTGGAAAGAGAAACAAACACTGCCTGGTTGTGGCAGGAATATACGTCCAGACTACCAGCAGCTCCTGACCGGCGCCTCCGCTGAGCATCCTTTCGTCGAACTGCTGCTCTGGCTGGATTCTGCGGAAGAACAAAATGCCCCGCCCCATTTGGAAGAACGGGTTCAGCAGGCCCTGATCGATCCGCGGCAGGTGTCCCGTTTCGGCGGACTGTCTCTCGGCGAAAGCACCCATTTGGTCGATGAAGTCTGCCTTTGGGAGCGCGTCAAGGATCGTTATCGCAGCCAGAGAGGGCGAGCCTTCCTGCTGGCCGAGAGGGGGCGATACACTTGGCCGGTCTGGGCGGATCATGTGGCCTCGGCCCGTACCCGCTACGCTGTGGGGAACTGGGAGGACATTTCCCTCGATCAACCCCCCGAAGTCCACCGCTTACCTCGCATTCTTCCCCCTTGAGGCGGCAACATGTTCCCACTGGACCTGATTCAGGCGCACGAGCCACCCTTGCGAGCGATGGCCCTGCGTGCCTTGGGCTACTGCCCCCTCTTTTCCGCCTCTAACCTATTGGATGGAGGTGGAGAGAATCTCTCTGGTCAGTTCGTCCGCAGCGGAAAATGACCAACCTATCCACCGGCCCTTCGCTCGCCTCCAAACACTTCCACTCCAGTACTAACGACTAGGGATTTTGGAAGCAGCCATCGAGCAATCCATAATTGACATGGCGCTTATTGGCCGATATGGATATTTGTGAGGCTAAACTGCCGGAATCATTCCTGAAAGGTTTCTAGCCCAACTGTATTTCTTGAGGAAAGCAGCAAGGAGGAGTAACATGAGACATCACAAAGCCTTTACTTTGATCGAGTTGCTGGTGGTCATCGCCATCATTGCCATCCTCATCGGTCTGCTTCTGCCGGCGGTGCAGAAAGTCCGGGAAGCAGCCGCCCGTACGCAGTGTGCTAACAATTTGAAGCAGATCGGCCTAGCGTTTCACAATTTCCACGACGTTCGCGGAACGCTACCTCCCGGTGGGCGAGATGGTCGACCTGCAGGCCAACCCAACCAGAGTTGTTGCAACTGGGATGATCAGAATGCAGCGACCCTTAACGCCAACGGTCAACTGGATGATCGTACGGGATACAGTTGGAGCTATCAAATTATGCCATACATTGAACAAGATAACCTATTCCGTCTACCGAATCGTACACAGCTTTATGTAACGCCTGTTAAAATTTATTACTGCCCTTCGCGCCGTGCTCCCCAGATTTACGGAAGCAGCGCCAAATCTGATTATGCTGGAAATGCGGGTACAGTCTTCTCGAATGGCACTCCGACCAACAATTCTGTCAATGCCGGTTCTGGTGCAGCAAATGGAGTGGTAGTTCGTACCAATGTGCCACAGATTAGCCTCACTATGATCACGGATGGAACTTCCAATACGGTGATGGTGGCGGAAAAGTGGTTGCACCCCAATCAATGGGGCAGGGATGGCGGTGACAATGAACCGTATGTCAACGCTGGCTGGGATGAAGACATCGTCCGAATTGGCGGAGGCACATTCACCTATACTCATCCCCGCACAGGTGCGACGGTGACGATTCCTCGAACCCCGCAGCCTGACGCCGACGCTCCCAATCCGAGCAGTGGTTCAGTTTGGAATCAGCAGTTTGGTTCTTCGCACTCAGGCGGTATGAACGCGGTTTTCGCAGATGGTTCTGTGCGGTTTGTACGATTTGGTGTCGATCCGGCTGTCTGGGCCGCCACTTGTACCCGCAATGGTGGAGAATCTGTCACCCTTGAGTAACAGATTTCCCACCGGATGCATTCCAGCTTTACTCCCGGTTTCCACTGACTTGCCCTGTCAAGTTTAGGCGAACGACGGGAGAGAACGACGGGCGGCTCTCCGCATACGCCGCCTGTTGCCTTCATAGTGACTGAATCGTGTCGCCTGATCTCTATCGAGGGAGTAGAAAGGCGAACTAAAGGAGACAACCAAACTGTTGCACGACGGCTAGCAATGATGAAGTAAGGAGGAGGATATGGTTCGCTTGTTAGCGGGCGTCTATGTGGTGGTGAGCTTGGGTTTGAGCCTGGGTTGTGGTTCATCTCCCGCCACAGTGCCTTTGACACCGGAGTTGGAACAGAAGCTCCGCCAGCAGCAGCAAGAAGTAGAAGAAGCGGAGAAGAAACATCAGAAAACACAGCATCTGACTCCTGCTCAAGCTGCTGAGCGCGAAAGCCAGGAGGCCGAACGCTTTTTGCCGCGCCGTTGATATCGGACTTGGAGGAAGATTCCACTTTACGCCGACGTCGCTTCCACGAAACGAAGCTTTCGACGTTGGAAAAACGAATTCCTGACGTCCGCGGTGTAACGGAGCACCTTGATTTGAAAGTGGAGGGACTGTAGGCGATTATCCTCCGCGGCATTCGGTGCGGACGATGCTGTCGGTCTGGAGGCGGAAGACATACTCGATGACGCACCAGGTGGCAATCGCTCCGAAGATGTGCCATAGCCAGTGACTGCCCATCGGCAAGTACAGTCCCATTTCCCAGTCCAAGAGGCGGAAGAACCAGCCGATCGAAAAGCTGAGCAGTCCGCAGAGGACCCAGCCGCCGTGGCGGAAGGCGGTGCGCAAGAGCAAGAGGAAAATCGGTGTCACGACGATAGCAGCGAGGACAGCATAGGAAAGGTTGACTCGCCATTGGATGTTCCAAGTGGGGGGCAAGGTGCGGAAAAGGAGAAGTTGCACCGCCACGTAAAAGAGCAGGACGGCGGGGAGATACCACCAGCCGCGGCGACCCCAGAGTTGAGCGGTGAGATAGGCCGCACCACCCAGCCCTAGCAGGGAAATCGGGATGACATCGAGGAGGAAGAAGAGGCGGGAGGCACGGGTGGCGTGGTAGAGCGTTCCCCCAATACCTCCGGCCAGGAGGATGGGCAAGCCGCAGGTGAGGAAGGCATGCTGGCGGTAGCGCCCTCGCAAACGCCAAGCCCAAAGCAAGGGAATGAGGATAAACAAAGCAGCGGTGGCAGCATTCCAGGGTTCCGCCAGAGTCTGTTTCCCCAGTTCCTGGGGTGTCTCGACGTAGCGGGGTCCTCCGTCAGCCAGTCGGCCAGCCATAAGCTCCCCGCTCCACTCCTCCCGCGTCGGCATCGGCAACTCCTTAGGTGAACACACTGCGAACAGTTCTGGCGTTTGTTCATCTCTCATCATAGGTGTCGGGAAATCGGTGGCCGGGATTACCGGAGTTCTGCGTCCAGAGGTGGGACGCCGCTGGATTGGCTTTTGGGCAATTGTGCTTGTACCAACAGCCTGATCCGGTTATGCAGGTGCTTTGTTCCGGGGAGGACCTGAGAATGGAACGCCTGCCAGCAGCGGTATCCGGTTTTCCAGAGGGGGGGTGTTCGGTAGGGGAAAAGAGGCACAATTCCTGGCGTGGGTGGATCGACTGGCTTTGGCTGCTCGCTGCCTGTGTGTTGTCATCGCTTGTGATTGTCCATGGGATTACGGGGGGTGAAATTGGTGCCACGTTCGATGAACCATTTTATGTGCAAGCGGGTCTGACCGCCTGGCGAAGCGGAAGCAACAAGCTGCTCATGCGGGCCGGTACGATGACGCTGGCCGTGGATGTGCAGACGTTGCCGCTCTATCTTTGGGAGACATGGCGGGGTGTGCCGTGGGAGTTGTCCCACGACTGGCCGCAGATGCTGCGGGTGGCCCGCATGGCCAATCTGTTGTTCTGGTGGCTGCTGCTCTTCATGGTCTGGCGCCTGGGCTGGCAGTGGGGAGGTCCGTGGGGAGGCCGAGGGGCAGTGGCATTTGTCGCCTGTGAACCGAACTTACTAGCCCATGCGGGACTGGCCACTACGGACATAGCCCTAGCAGCCTGCCTGCTGCTGTTCCTGGACAGCTTCTGGCGCGGACGGGATCAGCCGTGGTCGAGGCGTGTGCTGCTGCCGGGAGTGTTTTACGGCGTGGCACTGACAGCGAAAGCATCAGCCCTGGTGTTCGGTCTGCAAGGAATGATTGTGCTGGGGTTGTGGCATCTCTGGCAAAGCGGGAACAAGGTTCAAAGGGCACCCAGCGAGGGCGGCAACTGGCAGTTCGCAGGGAGGATGTTGCGATTCCTTTGGCAACGCAGTGTCACCTTACGTTGGGACATTGTTGCAATTGTGCTGGTCGGCCTGGCCGTCGCCTTCGCCTATACCGGTTGTGATTGGGGTCCAGAGCCGACATTCATTCGTTGGGCTGAACAGCTTCCTGAAGGCCAGCTCAAGAGGGTGATGCAGCCGCTGAGCCATCGTCTGACGATTTTTACCAATGCTGGCGAAGCCTTACTCTATCAGATCAAGCACAACATCCGGGGTCACGGCACCTATTTGAATGGGCAGTGGTATCCGCGAGCCACGCCCTGGTACTTCCCAGTGGCATTGTCGATGAAAACGCCATTGTCCCTGCTAGGATTGTTCCTGCTGGCAATGGTGACAGCATCACGACAGTTGGTCAGTCCACTGGCAGCCTTGGCTCTGCTGGTGCTCGTGCTCAGCCCCACCTACCGGGTGCAGATCGGCATCCGCTTTATGTTTCCGGCTCTGGTGTTGGGGGTGATTGCGGCATCAGCAGCCCTGGGACGGTATGTAGGGACCAGCACCTCAGCAGCAGGATGGTGTCGGCCTGGTAGTCGCCGTTGGACCTTAGCACTGGCGGGGATTTTGCTCCTGATCCAGGCCGGGGAAGTGCGGCGGCACTGGCCGCATTTGCTCTGTTACATCAATGATATGTGGGGCGGGCCGCAAGCTCCGGATTCCCTACTGCATGAGTCGAATTATGACTGGGGACAGGGGTTGCCGGAGCTGCGTCAATGGTGTCAGCAGCAGCAGGTGGATCGGATTGCGGTGTGGTATTACGGCAAGGATCCTAGCGTTGAACTCCCGCCGTTGCAGCGCGCACCGTTGAGTCACTGGCCGCATCAGGGGAACCCTCAACAGATTCGCGCACTCTGCGGAGGAGGTAAGCTTCTAGCGGTCTCCGTAGGCTGCCTCCGTTGCAATCCAGATATCACACCCCACCACCGCGATATGCTTCGCTGGCTCCAAACCCGCACTCCGCTCGCCCGGACTCGCCTGTTCCTCATCTATTCTCTCGAAGACATTCCAGAGGAAGCTCCGTGAGGTGTTCTTTTTCCACATCACCCGTGGATTCTCGATGACGTGCGGATGTCGCCATAACGATATTGCCCAATCAGGCATTGTTCCATCTTCTTTGCGGGAATGAGGCCAGCTGCTGGGAGCTTGTTATGCCACTTGCTAGGATGAGCACAATACGGGCCAGTAGCGGTGGAGGAGGGAAAATGGCTGTGAACTATCGGTTGGAAAGGGAAGAGGAGGTTTACTCACCGGCTCTGCTGGTATATCCCGCCTTGATTCGGCAGAACATCGCCTGTGTGTTGCGGTGGGCGGGCGGACCCCAGCGGCTTTGCCCTCATGTCAAGACGCATAAGACTCGCGAGATCGCCCGCTGGCTTCTGGAAGCCGGTGTGCAGCGGCACAAATGCGCGACGCTGGCCGAGGCGGAGATGCTGGCTCAAGTCGGCGCCCCTCAAGTGCTCATTGCTTATCCCCTGGTCGGGCCGAATCTGCAACGCTTGGCGGCACTCATCCGTCGCTATCCACACACGCATTTTGCTACGCTAGTGGATCATCCGGCGGCTCTGGCAGCACTGGCGTCGGCAATGCAAGGAGCCGGGACCGAAGTAGGCGTCCTGCTCGACCTCAATGTCGGACAAGATCGCACGGGAATAGCAGTCGGACCGGAAGCGGCGGCGCTATACCAGCAGATGTGCCGAAGTCCCGGTGTGCGTCCGGAAGGCTTCCACGTGTACGATGGCCACAATAACGCTCCGGAGCGATCGGAACGGGAGGCGACCGCGGAGCGGTTTTGGAAGGATGTCCTGGCCTTACGGCGGCAGTTGGAGGAACAGGGCTGTCCAGTGCCGCGCTTGGTCGTGGGAGGAACACCGAGCTTTCCCGTGCATTCCCGCTGGCAGCAGATCCCTGGCCTGGAATGTTCCCCTGGCACCTTCGTCTTGCACGATGCTGGTTATGGCAGTAAGTATGCCGACCTGGCAGAATTGATCCCCGCCGCTGCGCTGATGACTCGCGTTATCAGCCGTCCGCATCCACGACGTGTCACTTTGGACCTGGGGACCAAAGCCGTAGCTGCCGATCCTCCGCTGGAGCGCCGCGTCCGGCTCCTAGATGTGCCGGAATACACCGTCGTAGCCCATAACGAAGAGCACCTGGTCATAGAGACCCCAGCCGCCGAGCAATTTCAGATCGGTGATGTCCTCTACGCTTTGCCCGGCCACATCTGCCCCACGGTGGCCCTGTATCGGGAATTGCTCGTAGTCGAAAACGGTATCGTGGCCGATCGCTGGTTGGTAGCGGCACGTGACCGGTCTCTGACTGTGTGACGACACTCGCCGCCGGGGCAGCTCAGAGGGCTGAAGCCCCAGGAGAGGATGAAGGAGTGGCGGCAGGGGAGCTGTCTGGAGTCTCAGATTTCCCCCTCGCCAGGGCCTGGCGAACAGCCTGCAAGAGCTTATCAATGCTGAAGGGTTTTTCCAGGAGCAACTCTCTGGCAGGGATTTGCTGGAGTTTTGCCGCGGCAGCGCCGGTATAGCCCGAAACGAAAAGAATGGGCAGGGTAGGGCGGAGCGAATGAATCAGGGCCGCCAACTCCGGACCATTGCGCCGAGGCATGAGCACATCTGAGAGGACCAGGTCGAAGTGGTGCGGCTCGCGCCGGAAAATGTCCCAGGCTTCTTCCCCATCGCTGGCCAGCGATACGGTGTAACCGGCCTGTACTAAAACTAGACGGATGAACTCGCGCACCGCATCCTCATCTTCTACCACCAGAATGTGTGGAGTCGTTGAAGCCGCTTCTGGCGGATCTGCTTGGGGTATCCGGGGCGGAGAGGCGGCAGGTGCTTGATCAGGAATGGTGGGTGCTTGATCTGGCAAGGATGAGGCAATGACCTCCGGTTGCCACCGGCCTAATCGCTGTCGCACGTGGGTGATGTCAATGAGTACCCGCACATAATGGGTTACGACACCGCGGGGATTCCGAAGGGGGGCCAGACTGAGCAAGTTGAACCAGAGAGTGCCGTCCTTGCGTTGCTGGACCAGTTCCACCAGGGCCGTTTGCCCTTGGCGAATGGCGGCACGCACTTCTTCCAGTCCCGGTTGATCCCGATACCGACCGCTGAAAATACGGCAGTTCTGCCCTAGCAGCTCCTCCGGGCGGTAACCAGTCAGGCGCGTCACCGCCCGATTGACGTACACGATGGGTTCCTGGAGCTGTTGCTGATCGGTAATGATGATGCCAGCCGAAAGAGCATCCAAAGCCTGACGCAGCAAATGAGCGTCGGCATCGGCTTGCTGAGGTGGAGTGACGTCCCGGAACAGACAGAGATGAACGCCGGGAAGGATATGCGCTTGGCAACGGCTCTCGGCATAAAGGGTTTGTCCCACGGCGGTAAGGATACGCCATAACCCCTGACAGGTGCGCTGGCTGAGGAGTGTTTGCCAGCGGGAGGGAATGTGAGGCCGGTCGTCTGGCACCGTTAGGTCTTCCACCGTCCGTTGCAGCAATTCTTCGCGGGAGTAGCCGAGCAGATGCCGGGCGGCTGGATTCGCCTCTACGCAGCGGCGGCTGTCGTCGAGCAGCAAGATTCCCTCCGGCGCATGCTCAAAAATGGCCGGGAAAAGCTGGGCCTCCGCTGCACTCGAAGAGACCGACCCGCTGGGCGATACGCTGCTCATATTTCCGCCGGCATCCTCCGCCGGAACATAGAGGCTCGGAAAACAATCCGCCTTCTCAACCCGTATCTCGGATCGAGATATTTGCTATGACGTTGTCACTCTTCGATGCGAAACCCCTTTGTGTCTTACTCATGTTCTCAGGGAATGGCAAGTTAGATTATTCAATGAGTCCTGCGAATATACTGCCACCGCCATCTTTTACTGTTACGTTTCTCGAGTTTATGGACCAATCGGGAACCTTGCTGTTACTTCCAGGTCGGTCCTACTGAAGAGAGGATGACGGGCACAGCGCAGACAGTCCGTGTAAGCCACGATGGCCTCTCTATCGAGATTATCGATAGAGTTGTGGATTTTCTCCGGGAAGCTCGTGCAGCCGGTGCTGACCGGCGGTTGTCACGGTGCGATCAAAGTTCAGCTTGAAGCACGGTCACATTCGGGAAACGAGGATAATCATGGAGAAGGGGATGAGGGTATAGCGGCTGCCGGGTTCGATAACGGGTCCTTGTTCTTCCGGGATGAAGTCGTCCGGGCTGGGGAGTGCGGTATCGACGACGCGGTGCCAGGGGCGGCGGGTGGGGGAAGGGGGAATGCGGAAGTGGAGGGGCTGTTCCCAGGCATTCATGGCGACGTAGAAATCGGCATCGATGCGGTAATCGGGGTCGTGTTCGCGCCCGGTGAAGCGTCCATCCAGAGAGAAAGCGAGGGAGCGGGAAGTGGGAGAGAAGTCAGGTTGGTACGGTTCCACTCCGTGCCAGTGGATATCGGCCAATCCGGGATAGACATCCGGGGGCGGCGGAGGGAGATAGCCAGGATGAGCGCGGAGGCCAGAAAGCCCCGCCTCGTCAGGTCGCACGGGACCAGTAGGTGGAAAAGGACCGACCGAGCTGAGGCGTGGATCCGCGCCGTGGAGCGGCCCGACGAAAAAACGGCGGCGGCGCAGTGCGGGATGCCGCTTACGCAGCCAAATCATCTCCCGCACAAAACGCAGGAAATCCTTGTTTCGCTCAGCGAATTCCCAATTGACCCAGGAAATGTCGTTGTCCTGGCACCAAGCGTTGTTATTCCCTTTCTGGGTGCGGAGAAACTCATCGCCGGCCAGGAGCATGGGAACACCTTGGCTGATCAGAAGGGTGGCGATCAGATTGCGGACCTGCCGGCGGCGCAGGGCCAGAACCGCTGGGTCCTCCGTCTCGCCTTCAACGCCGCAGTTCCAGGAGTAGTTGAGATCGGTACCGTCGCGGTTATTCTCGCCGTTGGCCCAGTTGTGCTTCTGGTTGTAGCTGACCAGATCGTAGAGGGTGAAGCCGTCGTGGCAGGTGATGAAGTTGATGGAATGGCGGGGTAGCCGCCCGCTGTTTTGGTAGAGGTCGGCACTGCCGCAGATCCGGGAGGCGAGCTGACCGGCCAGTCCCGCTTCGCCACGCCAAAATCGGCGGACCTCGTCGCGGTAGCGGCCGTTCCATTCGCTCCAGCGCCGTCCGTAGGGGAAGGTTCCGAGTTGGTAGACGCCCGCGGCATCCCACGGTTCAGCGATCAGCTTGGTGTCGGCGAGTATGGCATCCTCAGCGATGCTTTCGATCACCGGCGGTTCTACCATCAGCCGTCCCTGCCGGTCGCGCCCCAGGATACTGGCCAGGTCGAAGCGGAAGCCGTCCACGTGCATTTCGCCGACCCAGTAGCGCAGGCAAGTCATGATCAGGTCCCGCACCACGGGATGGTTGCAGTTGACCGTGTTGCCGCAGCCGGAGTAGTTCAGGTAATTTCCCTCTTCGTCCAGCAGATAGTACAACTCGTTATCGAGACCACGGAAGGAGTAGGTGCGCCCGCGGTCGTCTCCTTCGCCGGTGTGATTGAAAACGACATCGAGGATGACTTCGATGCCCACAGCGTGCAGGGCCTTGACCAGATCGCGGAACTCGCGGTTCTGGCCGTGCTGGCGCGCGGAGGCGGCGTAGGCCGCTTTGGGGGCGGCAAAGGCGATGGGATTGTAACCCCAGTAATCCACCAGCCGCTCGCCCGTTTCCGGATTGACAAAGGGACAGTTGCATTCGTCAAACTCGAAGATGGGCATCAGCTCAACGGCAGTGATGCCGAGCCATTTGAGGTAGTCGATCTTTTCGATCAACCCGCGAAAGGTACCGGGATGGTGCACTCCACTGGAAGGATGGCAGGTGAAACCCCGCACGTGCAACTCGTAGATGATGGTGTCTTCCAAGGGGGTCAGGGGTGGGGCGTCATCATCCCAGTGATAGCGGCGGCTGTAGTGAACCATACTGCGGCGGCTGGTCCGCTGCGGATCGACTTCGCAAGTGCCAGCCCAGATGGCGCCATCCGAGAGCATGGTGGCGGCTGGGTCCAACAGCAACCGGGAGGGATCGAAGCGGGTGCGGGGAGTACGTGGCCCATCTACGCGCCAACCGTAGCGGAACGTCGAGGGTAAACCGCTGACCCGCACGTGCCACATGTCCCCTGTACGATGCCGGCGCGGGTCCAACTCGATCTCCGCCAAAGGCTCGTTCCCCTCCTCTGGCAGAATCACCAGTACCACTTTGGTTCCGTGGCGGCACATGAGCACAAAGTTGTGGCCTTCGGGATGATAGGTGACCCCCAAAGGCATGGGGCGTCCGCGGCTGATGGCAAATGTCGGGTGGCTCATGGTTATTCCATCTGCTCCGGACGTTCTGCTCCTACATCGTGGAGATGGCCTGTTGTAGTCAGCAATCCTTGAGAGTCTACAGGAAAGCCGACATCCGGGAAAACTTCGGCAGTTGCAGGCGGAACCGAAACCGAGGGGTTTCTCATAGCGTCGGAAGGCTAGCAACGGTCAGTCGGCCAGCCCGGCGGAGGACTGGCGCCAACGGAGGCGGTCGGCTAACGGAGTGTCAGCGTCGAGACGCTGCCAGGCGGCGGACAGGCGCTGGACGGCTTCCTGAGGGTCGGCTCCACGGAGCAAGCGGCTCAGCTCTGCGGCCGCCGCAGCCCGCAGACGTGCCTGATCCGGCGCCCGCAAACCCACCACCGGGTTCCGGACTTCCACCCGCACATAATGGCGAAGAGCATCTTGCAAGTGCAGGCTGCGTTCCGCATCGAAGCGGTAGCCATACCACACCTGCAGGCGCTCCCGGTCGAGATGGGCTGAGCGGAAAGGGCCGGCATTGAGAGCCGGTGTGCTGAGGATTTCCAGGCTGCGGGCTAGTCCGCCCAGTTCGCCGAGCAGCTCGAAGGCTGCTTCCGGAAAGCGGCAACGCTGCCGGACTACACCGAGATATCCTCCGGCGAAATAGGGGACATAGTTGGGAGTGACGGTGGGAACCCACTTCCCCGCGCTCGTGTAATAGCCGCGGCTGCCAGGCAGAGGGGCGAGGAGAAAGCGGGGATCGACACAGCCGCCCGGGCGAGGTAATTGTTCCAGGTCCCGCAGGCAGACAACGGCAAGCCAAGCCTGACCATTGGCCAAAGCCTGACCCGCAGCAGAGGACGGATTCGGAGAAACGGAGTCGGAACCGGCAGGGGGTAGGGGGAGACAACGATGTTCCGCCAGCGACGCTAACCAGCGGGCCGCCTGGGCAAACGCCGGCGCCGTAAGCCGTGGAGCAGCCGTCTGCGGATCGAAGAAAAACGGTGTGGAACGGGTCTGTTCGACGTCAGTTAGGGCCGGTCGGTCATAACAGGCGGCGATGCGGAAGAACAAGTCGGCTAGCTCGATACCGTGATAGGAGGGCAAACAAGGCTGGCCGCTCGCCTGGGTCATGCTAATCGCCAACTCGGCGAACTCTTCCCAGGTCGCCGGGGGAGCTGGAACGCGCTTCCAGAGCCGCTCGTGGGTGGCGCGGACTGGGGCATCTTCCAGGCGATCGCGCCGGACCACTACAAGGAAGGCGTCGCCCGCGAGAGGCAGGGCTTGGGCTTGCCCGCCCCATTCGATCAAATACTCGCGGTAGGGGAGTAGGACGTTGGTCCACTGGAAGGGATGGCCCGGCTGGCGGAAGGAGGCGGGAACGCGGGCTAGTTCGCCTCGATCGGCCCAACTTCCCAGCTCCGCGGCCGGTATTATGGCCATATCTGTGTCATCCCCTGCTTGCATCGTTTCGCTTCGCCATCGTACGTGGGCACCTGTCCGGTACGCCCAGCTCTCCACCAGGGGTCCCAACGTCGTCCGCCAGGCCGTATCGGGGCAGCTTAGGATCAGTTCTACACCCTCCCACCGGCGCTCCGCTTTCGGCGCCGCCTCTTCCATCTCACCAGCACAACCGCTGCTGGATAGCAAAATACTCGCGACGAGCAGCAATCTTGCAGCGCCCTTGAGGCGCACGTTGTGCTTCCTGTTCGTCCTGTGTTTCTGGGAAGATTCGCAGAGTGCCGGTGCGTTTTCCTGCTCGCTCGTGGCGGAGGGTGCCGCTTGACGCAATGGCGAGGGAGCGCAGGCAAATTCATTTGCCAGGGTAGGGATTCTGCTATTGGTAAAATTATGAAAAATTGTAAAGCCGGGCCTTTTTTGCGGTAAAGACGATTGCATGGGTCTTGCCTCAGGTAATACAATGCAAGCTAAGGATGCTTCTGGGGGGACTCGCACCCTTCCAAACTTTATGATGGGAAGTGAGGAAGGGCCAACCCACAGAGCCATCCTTCAAGCCCATGTGTTAACGGAACAGAACAGAGAACCCAAAATTTCTAGCACGACCGTATGGGCGCCGCCGGATATGTGTGGTACGATAACCACAATCCCCTTGTTCATCTCTCAGGGGTAGGCGGTGCACATGGTTGAGTGGCGGGGCACGGTCATGAAAGTCGAACTGATTGTGACAAGTGGCGTTCACCAAGGCCGAGTGATCCCTATTACTATACCGGAGTTTCTGATTGGGCGGGATACGCAATGCCATCTCCGCCCGGCGAGTCAGGCAGTGAGCAAGATGCATTGCGCAATTCTTATACGCAATGGACAGGTCTTCATCAAGGACTTCGGTAGTACCAATGGGACTACGGTCAACGATGTCACGATTCGCGGTGCGGAAGTCCAAGTGAAGGATGGGGCCACGCTCAAGATCGGCCCGTTGGATTTCCAGATGCGGATCGAAGTGCCCCCCATGCCCGCAGATGGTACGCCGCTGCCCGAAGCGACACCGGAGACAGCCGCCGCCTTGGCAGCCGTGCAAGCCGCCAGCAGTGCTGCCGCTTCCCCGCCGCGAGACACGACCCCGCAACCGGGCAAGCTCGTCAAGTCCGCGGAGTCCGCGGGTGGTTCCAAGGAACAGCCGGCCCTCCAGCCCCCCACCTTCACCAAAGGACAGGAAATCAGCGACCAGGATCGGATCGCGGCCATCCTGCTGTCCTTGGAAAGCGAAGAGGTACCTGAAGGAAGCACGGTGGCTGATGTGCCAGCCCTGAAAACAGTCTCCGAAGCCCAGGGGCAGAGCCAGGAAAGCGGCGGCTCCAAAAAGCCGGATAAAAAGCAGGTCCCGACGCGGGAAGAAATGTCGAATGCCGCTAATGAAGCCCTCCGCCGAATCATGCGCCGCCCTCGCTGAGCGGTAGCACCAGAGTAGAGTTTCTCGAATCGTGGGGTATCACCCAACAGCCGCGGTGTATCACCCAACAGCCTAGGATCAAAGGGCGACCGGTGTTTTGATCCTTTCCCATGTCTCTTTTCTCCGCCCATGCCTCGGAAAATTGGCTCGTCGGAGCAGGAACCGGCACTTTGGCCTGGGCCGGTGCGTGCTGCACTCCAACGTCGTCTGTTGGTCTGGTTCGCCCAGCACCGGCGTTCCCTCCCCTGGCGCAACAGCCGCGACCCGTATCGCATCTGGGTCAGCGAAGTGATGCTGCAACAGACGACCACCGCCGCGGTGATTCCGTATTACGAACGCTTTCTAGCTACCTTCCCCACGGTGGAAGCGCTGGCCCAAGCCGAAGAGGAGGATGTACTCCGGCTCTGGCAAGGCTTGGGGTATTACCGCCGGGCACGCCACCTGCACGCCGCAGCGCGCACTCTCGTGCAACATCACGGAGGCCGTTTGCCGGATGATCCTGACTTGTGGCGTTCCCTGCCGGGAGTGGGCCGGTATATCTGCGCTGCGGTGTTGTCGCAGGCATTTGATCGTCCCTTGCCGATTGTGGAAGCCAACAGCCTGCGGGTTCTGGCTCGCCTCTACGGCTACCGAGGTGATCCCCGGCAGGGAGCGGGGCAACGCTGGGTCTGGCGGGCAGCGCAAGCCTTGCTTCCGACCCAAAGGGTAGGAGACTTCAATCAAGCCTTGATGGAGCTAGGCTCGTTGGTGTGTACGCCCCGGCAGCCCCGCTGTGCCGAGTGTCCCTGGCAGCGCTGGTGCCGCGCCCGGCAGCTCGGCGAGCAGGAGCGGATTCCACCGCCCGCTTCTCGCCCAGTACCGGTGGAAGTCCAGGAGCTTGCGGTGCTGATCCGCCGCGGTTCGCGATGGCTTCTCTGTCAGCGGCCCGCCACAGCCAACCGCTGGCCGCGCTTATGGGAGGTTCCCCACGCCGAGATCGCTACCGCGAATGACGCTCGCGCCCAGCTCCCGGAAGTGGTGCGTCAGCTCACCGCTCTGGAGGTTCAAGCGGGGCAACCTTTGACCACGCTGTGCCATAGCGTCACTCGCTTCCGCATCCATCTCCACGCCTGGTCTGCTCGGTATCTCCGCGGCACTTTTGCCTCCAGTTTCTACACGGCGGCGGTTTGGGTGACACCCCAGGAGTTGGACCGCTTTCCCCTCAGCTCCCCCCAGCGCCGACTGTTGGAAAAACAGGCTGCAAAGGCAGTCAACCTCAAGCTGGGGGAAACGTAAAGCAGTCCTCTACAATTCTCAGAGCATACGGCAGGTGGTTCAGACCAGTTTCCATTTGGCACGCGGCTCGCGGGACAGTTCCTTGTTGGCCGCGGCATCATCGAGGAACTGTTCGCGTGCCGGGTCCCAACGCAATTTGCGTCCCAAGCGGTAGCCGATATTGCCGAGATGGCAGATGGTGGCAGTGCGGTGTCCTACTTCCGCAGGACAGATGCAGGGCTTGCCGCTGCGGATGCATTCCAACCAGTTGGTGTGATGGTTCTGGGAGGGGTAGACCCGTTGCGGTTGATCGGGGAAGCGGACCTTGTTCCCTCCGTAGAAGCGGACTTCCAGTTGGCCGCGGCCGACGAGCAGGATACCGTCGGTGCCTTCAAAGACGCAATCGGCTCGCACATTTCCTTCAAATTCGTTATGGATCATGACTGTACCGTCGGCATAGATGAAGCGCAGGCCGGCACCGCGTTGGGGATTTTCGGGTGGGATGACCTCCACCGGTCCGCTCTCGTCCATCTTCAAAGCCCATTGGGCGATGTCGAAGTGGTGGGCGCCCATGTCGGCTAGGCCGCCCCCGGCATATTCCTGATAGTTCCGCCAAGCCGGGAAGTGATTGTGGACCCCCTTGGGGCACAGATCGGAGTGGTAGGGCCGCTCTGGGGCAGGGCCGAGCCAGAAGTCCCAATCCGTACCGGGAGGTGTTTCCTGGGCCGGGAGGTTGCAAGGTCGAGCTGGCCCGCCAACGCCGATGCGGATCGTTCGGATTTTGCCAATCCAACCGTTCCAGATCATCTCCACGGCGGCCCGGAAACGGTTGCCGAATTCACTCCGCTGCTGGCTGCCCGTCTGAAAGATGACGCCGGCACGCCGGACTTCCTCCACGATCTGCCGGCCTTCCGCCACATTATGAGTCAACGGCTTTTCGCAGTAAATATGCTTTTTCGCCCGTGCCGCCAGAATGCAGGGCATGGCATGCCAGTGATCCGGTGTCGCAATGATGACACCATCCAGACCCGGATGGCGCAGCAGTTCGCGGAAGTCCCGATACGCCCCGACTCCCTTGTACACCCCAGACTTGCTCCGGCTGGCATAGTGACTTTCTACCCGTTGGCGGGCATGGTCGAGCCGTTCCTGCACCACATCGCAGACGGCTACCACCTGCACTTCGCTGCGCCCCAGCATCGCTCCCAAATGGCCGCGGCCCATCGTCCCGACCCCAATAACCCCCACGGCAATCCGTTCATTGGCCGCCACGGCAGACGCCCGCGACCAGACCCACGGCACACTGGCCGCCGCGAGCGCGCCACGACCCGCTTGTGCCAAAAAACCTCGCCGTGTCCACATGGCTGTTCCTCCCGTTTCTACTCGAGTTTCCCTCCAGATTGGTCACACTCAGGGCAGATAAGCTACGGTGGGCCTGAATACACGCACCGGCAGGAAACTTGATTATACCTGAGGGAACCGAGATCGGAAGCAGAAAAAAACCAACCCCGGAGTAAGGCATCGGCCAACTTGGTCAGCAACTCCTCGAAGTCGGCCCGCAACTCTTGCATCAGTTCGGCACGATTCAGTTTCGGCGTTGTGTCCATAGCGAACTCCTTGAAACAACAGGAATGGGCTTATCTATTTTGCCACAGTTCCCCAGCCGGCGCCAGATTTATTTGTCAGACCCGGAGTAAGGGAGTAAGAGAGTTGCTTTTTCGTTCAACCCCAATCGGCCATTTCCTCTAGCAAGCGATCCTCGCCGGTCTCCGCTGAGGCTTGCATGGCTTTTCGACAGAACCCAACCTATTCTCTTTACCCGGAGCTGAATGGACACTTCCTCTGCTGGAAGCAAAATCGCTCCGTCAGCGCGGGCCGAACGGCAGGACGGAGCGGTGACAGTGAGGCAGGCTACGAGTACCGAGATTATTCCGGGTCAAGCAGCGGGCCGGACCAGCCGCTGGCGGACCAACAAGGCCACTCCCAGGGCGAATGCCACCCCGAGCGTTGCTGGGGCGGGTACCGGTTCCAGATCCCCTTGCTGATTGACCCGCCAGCCGCGCTGAATTTCCACCACGTGATCCTGGTGGTTGAGGTGCACCATGGCGACCAGATTGGCATATCCACTCATCCAGGTGGTAGAGTTGAGATATTGATTGTAGTAACTCAACACACTTCCGCTCAGTGAGGGATTGTAGCTAGGATTGACGATGTGCCACACGGCATGTTGGAAGGCGGCGGCTTCGTCATTGGTATCGACACTGGAACGATATTGCGCCCACATCGCTTTCAAATTGTTGATTTGAGTGGCAGATAATGTGGAACCGGGATTGGGGGCATTGCTCAAATCGGTGAGCATGTAGTTGGAGTAAGTGGTGTTCGGGGAGATGTACTGATTCTGCTCGATACAGAATGTGGCAAAGTTGTTGCCGGAGGTGTAAACCAAGCCGGGGATGGTACTACTGGAAGTCCAGTTGTATTGTCCCGCCGGACTGTAACCGGGGTTGACGTTTTGGAAAGTGACGGTGATCGGGCCGGCCCAAGCCGAGGAAACTGCCAGCAGAGAGGCCAGACCAACAATCCCCAAGCGGGGAGCCAGACACAGGTGGTACGTCATGGTGCTGCTCCTGAAAGTTGTGTCGTGTGCTAGCCGCGAGCGATCCACCCGCTGGACCTTCGCGGCAGCAGGGGTCATCGCATTGACACTATACCGGCTCTAGGGAGAATTATCCATAAAAGTTAATTATTATTTTCTCACATGAATCAAGTGAAGGATGACTATGATATTACATGAAAAAATAAGGATAATAATAACGGAAATTATAATGATGGCTTAGCGGCGATGGCCTGCCATGAAAAACGCTCTCGCCGGTGAGCCAACAGGAGCAGTTTTCCAGGAGTGAAAAGCGGCAGGCGAGATGTATGTAAGAAGAGCAGCGGATGAGTCCGAATGGAAGTGCTGGGTTGGAATCACGGTGCGTTCAGACCGCGGAGGTGTTTGTCGAACCAGTCGGCGAAGAGTTCCAGGTCTTTGTCCATGCCCTTCCAGCCGTGCCCGGCGCCCTTGCGGATGATCAGTTCGCAGGGAACACCGACTTGCCGGTATTTTTCGGCTATCCGCTGGGCTTGGAAGAGCGGCACAAGTTTGTCGGCGTCCCCGTGGATGATGAGTGCAGGGGCGGAGTCCTTGCTGACGAAGTAGTAGGGGGAAATAGTTTTACCGATCGCCTGGCGTTGCTGCGGGTCCTCGATGACGACGAGTTTATTCGTTTGGGGATCGCGGGTCGTGAAGTCGAACGGCGGACGGAAAGCACGCAGAGCACCTTCACCAAGTTGGACTTCCCCTTCCCGGCTCCAGTTCAGAAAATCAGTGGGTGGAAAGAAGCAAGCAACAGCAGCCACACGGGAGGAGTGGCGCCGGAGCGGATCGCTCGCTTTGGGATCCGCCGGTTGAAAAGCATTGCCGAGCATCAGGGATAGGTGGCCGCCCGCTGACCCTCCCATGACACCGAGCTTGTCCGGATCGATACGGAAACGTGCTGCATGCTGCTTGATGTAACGGACGGCGGCGTGCATATCCTCGACAGCCTCTGGAATCGTAAACTTCGGCTGACTGCCATGCACCACGGCAAAGACGACATAGCCGCGTTGGACAAAGGGTTGCACAAAAACCGGATTGATCGCGCGTTTGTCTGACATCCAGCCGCCGGAGACGCAAAAGATGATTCCATAGCCGTTGGCTTTATCCTTAGGGGGAACAAACACGTCCATAGTCAAGGCACAGCCATATTTGCGGGCATAGATGATGTCCTCCAGTCGGCCGCCTTGGGCGGGGAGTTCCTGGGCTAGTAAGGACGGAGTGATCCATGACGGAGCTGCCCAACCTAACAGCAGGCAACAAGCGAACAGGCGCAACATGAATGGTTTCTCCCCGGACCAGAGGAAAATGGAGGGAACGTGAGCCGATGGCATGTCGGTATGACATGGTAGCGGCCATTGGCATAGCTGGACAGAGGAATTCGGCCTGCGGATGTCACAGCGCAGTCCATGACGTGCCTCCCAAGATGTTGGGGAGGAGAAGAAACGGCGAAGGATCAGGAGTGCGGGCGGCGAGGATGGGAGATGCGCTGTCGGAGCAGGTGCAACTCGGAGATGAAAGCGGTTCGGGATCGGGAATCGGAGGAGGCAGTGCTGGAGTGGCGCGGCAGGGTGTGATGCAGGTTGCCGCTGATGTCCAGAGCGGCGCCGGGTTTGTCCGAAGGCAAAGCAGCAGTGAGCAAGCCGACGCCAAAGGAAGTCAGACGATTGCCAGACAGGTCCAAGGTGCGCAATTGAGCCAGCCAGTGCGGCCAGTGCGATCGGAGCCGGACGATCCCCCGGTCGGTAATACGGTTGCGAGGGAGGCAGAGGCGGCGGAGGCAAGGCCAGCGGCGAGAACCGAGCAGGCTTACTAGACCGTCGTCACCCAACTGCTGGTGACCCAGGTCCACAACACGTAGATATTCGGCAGCCTCCGAATGCACCAGCGGTTCGATGCCCGCCGCACTGATACGCACTTGGGGATGGCCGTGCAACTCCAGGAGGCCATGCTGTTGGGCCGCCCGCAGGAGTAAGGGTGAAGTGGCCAGGAGGGCCAGGCCGCGATCCCCCAACGGATTGCCACTTAGGCGCAATTGGTGGAGTTCAGGCCAGGGATGGGCCGCCAGTTCGCTCAGACCAGCCGCCGTGATGTCGTTGCGGGCGAGATCGAGTTCGTTCAGATGAACCGAGCAGGGGGTATCCGCAAGCAGGGAGAGGACCCGATCGGTCAAGCGATTGTCGTTGAGGGCGAGGCAGCGCAGGTAGGGAAAGGAACAACCCCGGCGCCAGGGGAGCAAGGCGGCATCTTCCAATTGATTGAAGCTCAAATCGAGTCGCTGGAGCGATTGCAGAGAAGAGGAGCGAAACAGGGGCGTCAGATCGCAGCGGGTCAATTCCGCGCCGCAAAGGTCCAATTCTTCAATCCCCTTTAGCCAGGGGCAGTCCCACAGTTTTGGCCAGACGGCGACAGGTTCGAGTAAGCGGAGGCGGCGAATGGGCAAACGGGCGAATAACTCCGGAGCACGGCGGAGAAAGACACTCGCGTCCACGGCCACGGCATCCGGCAGGCCATAACGGAATTGCGGCGGTGCGGCGAGCAGACCCTCTAGCTCATGAAACCATTGCTGGCCCAAACGCAGGTTCAATTCGGCTTCGCGCTCCCGCCATTCGGGTGGGGGTGGATCGCCGGTGGGAAGGTGGGCGAGGCTCAGTTGCAGGCGGATCAGTTCGGCCCAATCATGCTGGCCGCGGTCATCCAAATAGTCTGCCCAGCGCAGGCGCATCTCTTCCGCACCCGCAGCACCAGGTGGTGGGAAATCAGGCCAATTAGCAGGCGAAGGAGGCATAACACCACTGTAACCTTTTCTGCTGGTGCCTGCCAAGGATCAGATGACAGATTACGATGGCGCTTCAGATTAGCAGAGAATTGGCCAAGGGGAGCAACTATTCCCGCAAAATCATCCCATCGGTGGAATTCAGGCTTTGCCAGCAAAGGAGCACAGGGAAGGAATCCCTTAGGCAAGTCGGTCGAGAGGATTCCCCTGCTCGACGTTATCCGTGGGCTGTCAGTGGAGTCGGGGAATCGCTTGGCTCAGGAAAGCTAGGGGGCGGGGTGGGAATCCGGGCGAGGTGGGAGCGGGGCATACTGGATGCGGCGAAAGAGCAAGCGGGTAGTGGGATCGTGAGCTTGGATGGAAAAGGGACCGGCGGCGGCACGGTAGCCCTGGCGGGGGTTGTCATGGGGCGGCCGGGGGTCCTCCCATGTGACGACCGGGAAGCCGTTGACCCAAGTGGTCAAGCGCCGGCCATCCGCAATCAGAGTGACGGTGAACCATTCCTCATCGTTACTCACCACTCGACGAGCGGGGGCGCGGCGATAAATGCCGCCGGTCCCGAAATCCAGCGGTTGGGTCCGGTCGTTGTTTTTGTAACCGTTGTGAATTTGGACCTCGTAGCCGTTCTGATATTGCCCAGGGATACAGCGGAAGAATACGCCGCTGTTGAGATGCTTGCCTAAAGTGCGGCAGTCGAATTGCAAGAGGAAATCCGCGGCATGCACGCTGCTGACCAGATCACCTGGCCCACCCTCGACGAGCAATTCGCCTTGATCCGTGACGCGGAAGCGGGCCTGTTGGCGCTTCGGATCGGTCCGATTAACGGTCCAGCCGTCGAGGTTTCGGCCATTCCAGAGCGGTTGCAACTGTTGGGGACGCAGGCGAAGATGGCGCAAGCGAGCCGGTTGTGGACCAGGAGCCGTGATGCCAATCGTCGCTGCTGGAGGACCAGTTGGACGCTTGGCATTGATTCGAGAAAATCCCTTACCCTCATAGCGGATTTTCTCACCATCGCAGAATACTTGGAGTTGGTCGAAGGTGTCACCGCGGTGTTCCAGTACGTGATCGTGGGGCAGATATAACCGGGCGGGTCCGGCCACTTCCGTTACCATTTCCCAGGAGTTCCCGAAGCGACTGAAGGGCCAGGCGGTGCTGCCCTCTTCCAGATGCCAGACACCATCTCGAACGGCGTTCTTCCCCTGACAGTGCCAACCGAAGGTGGTCTGGCCATCGAAGAGCAGCAGCCAGCCTTCCGCAGCTTGGGCCGAAGTGAGGCTTTGGGGTGTAGCGGCATCGGCGGAGGGGGCGTTAGGAAACGGGGCAGAGACAGCCGGCAGAGTGACAGCCAGAAGACACAAACCAGTCAGGGCGGAGTCGAAACGGTAGCAGCGGACTCGGCAAACGGATGGCAACATGGGAATCTCTCCAGGAGGGTTTTTAAGTCAAATCGGGGCGGAAGATTGTGCGTGTCCGGCCCGTTCAGGATTCCGAGGCAGCGAGTGCGGCCGGCAGCCCCTCGCGGATGCTTGGGTAGCGGGGTTGCCAATGCAGAGCATGACGAAGGCGGCTGTTGCGAATGCGACGGTGGTTAGCACGCGGTTCTGGCAGATCGGCGAAGCGAGGCGGTGGTGCTCCATACAACTCTGCCAGGAGAGTATAGAACTCTTGTCGTGTCACTGGTATGTCATCAACAACGTTATACAGGGCTGCTGGGGGGGACCGATCCATAGCCAAGCGGATGGCCGCGACCAGATCATCCACGTGGATCAGGTTGAGCCAGCGGTGGGGATCGCCGGAGATCGGTTCGTGCTGGAGGAGTTGTTCCCGGCGGCGCAGGAGGCGATTAGGGCCATAGATACCGGCACTGCGCAGGATGATGGCGTGCGGCAAGCACTGGCGCAGGAGCAGCTCGGCGTCCCGAACCACGCGGCCCGATTCGTCACTCGGTTCAGCGGGGCTGTCTTCATCCACCCAACTGCCATCGGATTGTCCATAGACGCTGGTGCTGGACAAATAGACGAAACGGCGGGGGGCTGGTAGACGCTCCAGTACATGTTCCAGGCCGTGCAGGTAGACCTCGCGCATGCTGCGTCCACAGAAGCGATCGTAACCGACGGCATAGAGCACCGTGGCCTCCGCCGGGAAAGGGGGCAAGGATTCCGGGGCCAGAACGTCCCCGCTCAGGGGGAGGATGCCCTGCTGAGCGAGTAACTCGGCCCGCCGGCGCGTCAGAGCATAGACGGTCCGTCCCGCCTGCCGCTCTTGCTGAGCCACGCGCAGGCCGACATAGCCGCAGCCGAAGATCAAGAGCGGTCCGGAAGTTGGTTCGGTGGGATGAGCAATTGCTATAGGCATCGCGGAGTATTATAGGCGAGGTCCCCCTTAGCATTTATGCTAAATCTTTGACAGGGGCCGTGAGCGCCTCTCCTCCCGCTTTCCTCCCTGCGGTGTGCGAGCCGTCAGGCGCCGGCCCGGAACGTTTCCTCTCCCCGTCTCCGGAGGTGATGCATGTCCAGCGTCGTGATGCGGCAGGAAGCCTGCCCGGCCACTTTGTTCCACACCTCGCCCACCTACCAGATGGCTTGCCGCCAATTGGAACTGGTGACAGAGGTGACCAATATCGATCCGGGCATTGCCCAACGGTTGAAGGTGCCAAAGCGGTCGATGGTGGTGGCCGTACCCATTCGGATGGACAGCGGCCAGACTCAGGTGTTCATCGGTTATCGCGTTCAGCATTCGCTGACCAGTGGTCCGAGCAAGGGCGGCCTGCGTTATGCGCCCAATGTGGACCTAGGCGAAGTGGCAGCCCTGGCCATGTGGATGAGCTGGAAATGCGGCCTGATGAACTTGCCCTATGGTGGCGCCAAGGGAGGGATTGCTTGCGACCCGGCTTTGCTGAGTATGGGAGAAAAGGAGCGCTTGACCCGCCGCTTCACCGAAGAGGTGCTCAGTATCATCGGCCCGCGGGTGGATGTCATGGCTCCCGATCTGGGTACCGATGAACAGACCATGGCCTGGATTTACGACACCTATTCCATGAAGGTCGGTTATGCCTGTCCGGAGATTGTCACTGGCAAGCCGGTGGAGTTGGGTGGGTGCGTCGGGCGACGGGAAGCCACGGGACGAGGGGTGGTCTTCTGTATCCGCGAAGCACTCGATGAACTCGGCATCATTCCGGAGAATGCCACAGCAGTGGTGCAGGGATTTGGCAACGTTGGCTCCGTGGCCTGCGAGGAATTACACCGCCTGGGAGTTAAGGTGGTGGCCATTGGCGATCGCTATGGGGCTATCCGCAATCCCCGCGGGATCGATATCCCCGCTTTGATCCAGTACGTCAACAGCCCAGGGAATGTCTTGCACACGGTGCAAGGTTTTCCGGAAGCGGAAGAGATGGACCCGGCGGAGCTGCTGACCACACCCTGTACGGTCTTGGTTCCGGCGGCGGTAGAACGGGTAATTACGGAGGCCAACGCCGCCCGCCTCCGCTGCCGTATCCTGGCGGAGGGAGCCAACGGGCCAACTACACCGGAAGCCGATGCCATTCTGGCCCATTCCGACATCTTTGTCATCCCCGACATCCTCTGCAACGCGGGTGGCGTCACCGTCTCCTACTTCGAATGGGTTCAAGACTTGCAGCAATTCATGTGGGGAGAAGAACAGGTCATCGCTCAGTTGAAAAAACTCATGCGCAGTGCCTTTCAGCGTGTCCGACTCGAAGCCAAACGGCGTAACATCAGCAACCGGCTGGCTGCCCTGAGCCTCGGAGTCATGAAGGTGGCCAATGAGAAAGCCCGACGGGGTCTGTTCCCCTGATCGATTGGCGCTGCCTTGGGTCGGGCCGATTCTGTTCTCCGTTGTGACGGCATGCCGTCATGGTGTGTTGTATAGTGAAGGGGGAGAACATTTGTTACCCCTGCCGCCAGAAGAGACGCTTTGAGATACACGTATGGTAACAGCATCGCCCTCCGCTGCCCGTTTGTTCCCCCCTGCATCTTCACGCCGTTTGAGTTCCTATTGGCTCGCCATTGTGCTGTTTGCCGTGGGGATGTTCAATTTGCCCCTGCGCCTGATCGGTTGGGATGGCGACGGTCTGCCAGGTGATGGGATCGATAACGTCCTGAACAATTACATGCTGGAGCATGGGTACCAATCGCTGCGGGGGCGGGCGAGTTTCTGGCATGCCCCCATTTTTTACCCGACACCGGGTATGACCGGTACCACCGACCCCCACATTGCCCTGATGCCTTTTTACTCCCTGTTACGGGTGCTGGGTCTAAGCCCGGAACGGGCCTTTCAGGGATGGTTCATACTGGCCTTTGTACTCAACTATGTTTCGGCGCTGTGGGCGGCGCGACGCCTGGGGTTTGACCCCGCTCCTGCGGCCGTGGCGGCTTTCATCTTCGCCTTCGCCTTGCCGGTGACCAGTCAGGTCGGCCATGCCCAGTTGCTGCACCGCTGGCTGGTGCCCCCGGCCGTGGTACTGGCTTGGCAGTTTCTGGGGGAACCTACTCATCGCCGCTTTGCACTCTTGACCACCTGCTGGTTTGGCCAATTCCTCTTGACGGCTTATATCGCGATTTTTCTCGCCGAATTGCTCCTGGTTTTCCTCGTTCTTACAGGCTTGCGCCTGTATCGCGATCTGCCGTGGTCGGAGTTGTTTCCTCTGCGGGTTGGCGTCTGGCTGACGCGGTTACTGATCATCCTAGCTATTTTGATGGCCGTGGGGGGCATCGTTCTGCGGCACGCGCGCGTCTCTGGAGTGATGGATCCAGAGTTCTTGAAGCTCTGGGCCCCTGAGCCGCTTTCCTGGCTGGCTTGTCATCCGACGGCAGTATGGAATGCCGTTGCCCCGGCTCTCGGCTTGGACCTGGGGAATGTCCATGGAGAACGGCGTCTTTTTCCCGGTTGGGTGCCGTTGCTGGCGATGCTGTTCGCTTTGGGGCAGATTAGGCGATCGACGGAAACGGCCGAGGGACAGCGGAAAGTGGTGGTGTCTCTGTTGTGTTGGTCGTCCCTGCTGCTGGCAATTTGGATCACCCGCTTCGGCCAAGTCTGGCTTTATGAACCGATTCTCAGCCTGCCTGGCGGATCAACGATTCGTGTAGTGGGTCGCATTGTGCTCGTACTGTTGTTCCCCCTGGGACTGGCCAGCGCCGAACTATTCACCTGGGTGCTTTCCCGCTCCCATTACCTTGCGCGAATCGGTGGCATCTTCTTGCTCCTCGTGTTGATGGCCGAACATGCCGTCCTTCCCACCACTTGGGTGCAGCAGTGGGAGGGGCAGAGGGTATCGCTAGGTCAACTCGTGCGCTGGCAAGAGCGACTGGAGCAGGCCATCCGACAGCATCCACAGCCGCGGCTGGTGTATGTCTTTCCCTCGGAGTTGCCCCCGGCGCCGGAACTGGACCATCAATACTACCGCTTACAAGTCGTGGTCATGCGGGCGGCGCAAAATGTGGGCATCCCCTGTGTCAACGGCTACAGCGGTTACTTGGCACCAGACTGGCATTTTTTCACGAGTTATCGCGAGCTGTTCCACTGGTTGACGAAAGCTCGGCGCGTGCCGGCGGGGCACCTGCGAGGATTAGTGCTCATTGGAGAACCGGAACCGGACGTGGACCCAGAATATGAAGGAATTATGCGGCAAACCTACCCTCCGCTTCCCCTGCCGCCGTGGGATTGACAGAATTGTGCTGTCTAGCCCGCCGCTGACAGACGGACGGCATTCAGCCCTCAGAATCAGGCCGTGCTGGATGTGGTCATCATCGCTGGCCCTGCCGCATGGCTTCAGTCCATCCCAGTGCAACAGTAGCCTATCGAAACTCAGTAGGATCAGTAGAGGGGAAAAACCTAGTTGAAGCTGCGTGAATGAACCGGTCCCTACGCTAGCTTCGCTCGACAAGGATTTTAGGCTGGCTCTCGCCTTGAGGAAATAAGTTAGCTACAACGGCTCAATGTCGGACCATCCTACAGCGTCCCTCCGGGTCCGGTTCCGTGATAGCTCATCGTGTGGAAGGAGTTACCATCATGGTACGTGCGGGATTCCTGGGATTAGCGTTGTGGCTGGGTGTGATGGCGGGGGTGTCAGGGCAATCCCGTGAAGAGGCATACCGGCCCTTCAACGGCAAGGACTTGAGCGGCTGGAAGCTCAAGGGGAATGCCGCGAAAAGTCATTGGAAGGCGGTGGCGGTAAAGCTCGATCCGACCAATGAGCGGGCCTTCGTCATCGTGCCCGATGCGCAGGAGTTATGGTTGTGCAATGTGCAGGGTGGCGGAGTGGATATTTATACTGAGGAGAAGTTCGGGGATATCCATTTGGAGGTCGAATTTCTTCTGCCCAAAGGCTCGAACTCCGGGGTGTACCTGATGGGGGAGTATGAGGTGCAGGTGTTGGACAGCTACGGCAAGCCGGATAACAAGCTCACGCAAGGGGACTTGGGGGCGCTTTATGGCGCCGCTCCGCCGAAAAAGAATGCCGCCCGCAAGCCGGGAGAGTGGCAGAAGTTTGTCATCGAGTTTCAGGCGCCGCGATTTGCCAACGGCCAAAAGATAGCTCCGGCCCGGTTCCGCAAGGTGGAGCTGAACGGCGTGCTCCTCCATGAGAATGTGGAGATGAAGGGGCCAACTCCCGGCGGGCTGACGGGCAAAGAAGCTCCCACCGGTCCGTTGATGTTCCAGGGGGACCACGGTCCCGTGGCCTACCGCAACATCATCATCACGCCCCTGAAGTGAGACAGGAGTGGGAGCGGACCAGTTTGTCCGGGCCGATCCAGCCGGGTTTGGTGTCTTGGGGTATCCGTTGGGTTCCGGGGGACTCTGTGGCCTTTTCCTTCGCTGCCGCCTCTCTATACCTTCCCTGACGGTGATGGTGTGGAATAACCCCAGGCGGTGGCGAGTCGGAGCCAGTTCCCACCGCAGTCGCTGCCACGGTGGCTCCATCCTGACAATAGCTTTTGTCGAGGCGTGGTATGGTCAGTGAAGCCGATTATAAACCGGGGCTGGAAGATGTTCCTGCTGCCAAATCCGCGATCAGTTTCCTGGATGGTAAAAAAGCCCGCCTGGAATACCGCGGCATACCCGTGGAAGTTCTGGCCAAAGAGAGCAACTTCGAGGAGGTCTGCTGGCTGCTGATCAAGGGAGAATTGCCAACCCAGAAGCAACTGGCGGATTTTGACGACGAGTTACGGCAGCGGCGGGCCATCCATTTCCGTCTCAAGGAGATGATCCGCTGCCTGCCGGCCGATGGGCATCCGATGGATGCGCTGCACAGCACCGTGGCCGCCTTGGGGATGTTTTATCCCTGTCCGAATGTGCAGGACCCGGCGCGGAACTGGGATGCCACCTGCCGCCTCATCGCGGCTCTGCCCACGCTGGTCGCCGCCTATGCCCGCACCCGCCGCGGCCAGGAAATCCTCGAACCCCGGGACGACCTCGATCACGCGGCTAACTTCTATTACATGCTCTTTGGCAAGGAACCCACGCCGGCGACCCGGAAGGTGCTCGATGCCACCCTCATTCTCCACGCTGAGCACACCATGAATGCCAGCACCTTTACCGCTCGCGTGACGGCTTCCACTCTGGCCACGCCATATCATGTCGTCGCCTCCGCCATTGGGGCATTGTCCGGCCCTCTCCACGGCGGTGCTAACGAAGAGGCTTTGCGGCAATTCGAGGAGATCGGTGATCCCCGCAATGTCAAAAGCTGGCTGGAAGGCAAGATCGCTGCCAATCCCAAGTTCAAAGTCATGGGCATCGGCCATCGTGTCTATAAGGTCAAGGATGCCCGCGCCACGGTGCTCCAGGAAATTGCCGAGCATATGTTTGCTGAAACCCAGCGGCCGAAAAACTACGAGATCGCCCTCGAATTGGAACGCATCTGCAACGAGATCTACGGTCCGAAAGGAATTTATCCCAACGTCGATTTCTACTCCGGGGTGATTTACCAAGCGCTGGGGATTCCTACGGATGTGTTCACGCCGATTTTCGCCATCGCCCGTGTGGCCGGATGGTTGGCCCATTGGCACGAACAGTTGCAAAACAACCGCATCTACCGCCCGGAGCAGATCTACATAGGGCGCACGGACGTGGCCTATGTGCCGCTGGAACAACGCCCCTGATCCCGCAGGAGATGCTTCCGCGGGCTGACTCCGCGCAGAGGTGGTGTTGGTCCGAAGCCTTACCAGGCGTTTCCTTCGATGGATGTGCTGCCATGTCTCGCTTGAGCGAAGCGTTGGAACAACTGGATTTTGCCCGCCGGTACACGACGGAGCGGCTCGACACAATCGCCCCGCACGAGTGGTTTGTGATTCCCCCTGGCAGCAGCAGCCATATTGCCTGGCAAGTGGGGCACATTGCGGTCGCCGAGTATCGCTTGTGTCTGGAGCGGTTGCGGGGACGTACTGAGGCAGATGAGCTGCTCATTCCCTTCGACTTCCTGCAACAGTTTGGCCGGATGTCTACAGCTCAGCCGCCGGGGCGTTATTCCGCCGCCGACATCCGCGAGATCTTCCAGGCTGTACACGAACGCATACTGCGAGAACTCCCGGCCTATCCCGACGCGGATTTGGACTTGCCCCCCTTGACCCCTCATCCGCTGTGCACGAGCCGCATAGCCTGCCTCCGCTATGCCCCGCTCCATGAGATGCTCCATTGCGGCCAAATCGGTCTTCTCCGCCGCATGCTCGGCCATCCTCCCCTCTGGTAGCCCCTCGTCTCTTAGTCCCCGGAAGCTCAGTCCCGAATGCTCCGCGAATTTTGGTCTGGTGGAGTGATCCCTTGGCCTCTAGGCAGTCGGGGAGGGGCTTGCGATAACGACAACGTGATCAATGAATGATCAATGAACCTTTCCCCGGAGCAACCGGACCCGTCACGAGATGTGTCCGAACCCCCGGCAGCGGACCTGTTGAGGAATTGCGCCATGCTTGATCCCGCTTACATTCTCGCCCATGTCGATCAGGTGAAGGAAAATTGCCACCAGCGGGGTGTGTCCAGCCTGCCCGTGGATGAAGTGGTCCGCTTGGAACAGCAACGCAAGGAGTTGGTGCGGCAACGCGGCGAGGTCGCTGCCCGGAAAAACGAAATCAGCAAGCGTTTTCCCCAAGCCGCCACCGTGGAGGAGAAGCAAGCTCTCAAGGCCCAGTCCCAGGCTTTAGACAGCCAATTGCAGCAGTTGGATCAGACCCTCCACAAGGTCGAAGAGCAATTACATGCTCAATTGCGGCTTATCCCCAACCTGACGCATCCCGCTGCGCCGATTGGGGCAGATGCCTCCGCCAACGTTGTGCTGCGGCAAGTGGGGCAGAAACGGCAGTTCGATTTCCCGCCTAAGGATCACGTGGCCCTCTGCGAACATTTGCACCTGGCGGACTTTGAAGCGGGGGCGAAAGTGGCCGGCCAAAAGTTCTACTATCTCACCCACGACGGCGCTCTGCTGGAATTGGCTCTGGTGCAATACGCCCTAAACAAGGCGATCCAGCACGGCTACATTCCCATCCTCACACCCGACCTGGCCCGCACCGAGGTGCTGGAAGGGATCGGCTTCCTTCCCCGTGATCCTAATCCCAATACCCGCCAGATTTACACCCTCGCGGACAGCGATCTGTGCCTAATTGCTACGGCGGAAATCACCCTTGGCGGCCTACACAAGGACGAAATCCTGGACGAAGCTGATCTGCCATTACGGTATGTCGGTGTTTCCCACTGCTTCCGAACTGAAGCTGGTGCCGCTGGACGCGAAACGCGCGGCCTCTTCCGCGTCCATCAATTCACCAAGGTCGAACTCTTCGCCTTCACGACGCCCGAACAAAGCGAAGCCATGCATGAAGAAATCCGGGAGCTGGAAGAGGAAATTTTCCAAGGGCTGGGGATTCCCTATCAGGTGGTGGATACCTGCACCGGCGACTTGGGCGGCCCCGCCTACCGCAAATATGATCTGGAAGCCTGGATGCCAGGCCGCGGCAGCCATGGCGAGTACGGCGAAGTGACCAGCACCTCCAACTGCACCGATTACCAGGCCCGCCGCCTCAACATCCGCTACAAGGGGAAAAACTTTAAGGGGACCCGCTTTGTGCATACTCTCAACGGCACGGCCATCGCCTGCACTCGCGCCATCATTGCCATCCTGGAGAATTACCAACAGGCCGATGGCTCTGTTCTGATTCCGGAAGCCCTACGTCCCTGGCTAGGTAAAGAGCGCTTAGTACCTCCGGAACGTCCCCTGCGCCACGGTAAGTGATTCGTCCCTCCGCTGCCGTGCTCTGCTCCTCACTTTTTGCACACCTGCTGCGACGGGGGTGAACTTGAGCTGTTGCCCTTGGAATAATCGGGGCTGCTTCCACCGGTCATTGATGGCTGTTTGTCATTTATGCTCCCGAATACTCCTCCATGGGCTTCCATTCGCATCACTCCCAAATTTTCCATTCTTCGTGAAAAGATAATGAGAAATGCTGCGGGATGAGCATTTTCCGATGTTCCTCGCTTGCAGACGGCTGTGGCTACGGGTACGATAAAACGTAGATGAAGAGGAATTTATTCCCTACCGCCGGAGTGTACACACGGGTGTGCTGAGTCGAAGTCCCCCCTAAGCCGGCTGAAGCCTCTGGCAAAACCCCTGCCGAAGGCACTTGTCAATCCTGCGATTCTGTGTTGTAACAGCAATTGATTGCGCGAGGAACAACGGGAGGTGCGGCAGAAGCATGAAGGAACGCGCGGCGGGAGTCTGTGTGAGTTTTGGAGCCATCGTTTTGCTGGCCTGGGTGGGATATCAGGCGCAGCAAGGAGAACGGTGGTTGAGGGCATACGGGGCCGAACCATTAGCTTTGCCGGAGGAGAAGGGTCAGAAGGCTGTCCCTGCGGCGTCTTCCCAATCCGCTGCTGATGAGGTGACCTTCCAGAACAAGGTCATGCCCCTGCTGCGCAAGTACTGTTTCGACTGCCACCGCGGTGAAAAGGCCAAAGGTGGACTATCCCTGGACGCGTATGTCAGCGAGGCGCATGCCCGCAAGGACCGGAAGAATTGGCAGGCGGTGCAGCACGTGCTGGCTTCCGGCGATATGCCGCCCAAGAGCAAACCTCAGCCGACACGCGAGGAGCGTGAGTTTCTGATCCAATGGATTGAAAGCACACTGACCAAGGTGGATTGCAGCGGACCGCGCGATCCCGGCCGGGTGACCCTACGGCGATTGAATCGGGCCGAGTACAACAATACCATCCGTGATCTCTGCGGTGTGGACATCAAGCCGGCAGATGATTTCCCCTCCGACGACGTTGGCTACGGTTTTGACAACATCGGCGATGTGCTTTCCTTCCAGCCGATCCTGCTGGAGAAGTACATGGCTGCCGCCGATAAAGTTCTCAACGCTGCATTGGCGATTCCTGAGGCGCCAAAAGTGTCCCGCCAGACCTACCGCCCCCAAAACATCAACACGATTCCCCGCTCAGCGAAGAGCCGCGATCCCGTCCGCATCGTCTTCACGAGTGAAGGGTCCGCCTATTTGGAGCGGTTCAATTTCCCAGCGGAGGGGGAGTACGCCATCCGCTTCCGGGGTTGGGGTAGCCAGGTGGGGAATGAATTTCCCAAAGTGGCCGTGCGGGTCGATGGGCGCGATGTGGGCCAGCACATAGTCGATGCGCCCCAAGGCAAGGCCCGATTGTATGAGATACGTGCCCGCTTGCCGGCAGGGGAAAAGCGTGTCGCCATCGCCTTCACCAACGCTTTCACCGACAAGCAATCCAACCAGAGCCGCTCGTTCGGATTGGAGCTGCTGGAGATCGAGGGGCCATTCCAGGCGAAGCTGCCCCCGGAACCTCCTTCGGTGAAGCTGCTGTTAGTTGCCCGGCCGCAGGACAATTCCCCGCAACAGGCCCGCGCCGCCGCGGAGAAAATCTTGGCCAACTTCGCCCGCCGAGCCTTCCGCCGGCCTGTTCGCCAGGAAGAAGTCCAGCGGCTGCTCGGCCTCTACGATTTGGCCGTCGCGCAGGGAGAAACCTTCCCTCACGCCCTCAAGCTGCCGATGAAGGCCGTGCTGGTTTCCCCCCATTTCCTCTTCCGCATCGAGGAGGACCCTAAAAACCCGGAGGAAGTCCGCTTGCTCAATGACTTCGAGTTGGCGACACGACTCTCCTACTTCCTCTGGTCGAGTATGCCGGATGAGGAATTGTTCCAACTGGCGGAGAAAGGACAACTCCGGCAGCCGGGCGTGTTGGAGGCTCAGGTCCGCCGTATGCTCAAAGACCCCAAAGCCAAAGCACTTTCCGAGAACTTCGCCGGCCAATGGTTGCAACTAAGAAACCTGCAAACCCTCCAACCGGACAAAGGTCTCTTCCCCGCTTGGGATGAACTGTTGCGGCAGTCGATGATCCGCGAAGCGGAGCTATACTTCGAGTACATTGTGCAGAACGACCGCAGCATCCTGGAGTTTCTGGACTCGAATTACACCTTTGTCAACGGCCGGCTGGCCCGGCACTACGGCATCCCGAATGTCCAGGGTTTGGAATTCGTCCGGGTGACGCTACCGGACAACCGCCGCGGTGGTGTGATCACGATGGGCAGCACACTGACTGTCACCTCCAATCCGACGCGGACCAGTCCGGTCAAGCGCGGCAAGTGGATCCTGGAGAACATCCTTGGAACCCCGCCGCCACCTCCTGCCCCTGATGCCCCGGAATTACCCCCCGTTGGGCAGCTCAAGGGGACCCTGCGGCAACAGATGGAGCAGCACCGGCAGAACCCCAGTTGTGCCGTCTGCCACGCGAAACTCGATCCCCTCGGTTTTGGCCTGGAAAACTTTGACGCGATCGGGGCTTGGCGTACCACGGATAACAAGCAGCCGATTGATGCTTCCGGTGTGCTACCCGGAGGGGAACAATTCAACGGGCCTGCGGAACTGCGTCAGGTCCTGTTAGGCAAAGCGGATCAATTCCGCCGCTGCTTCGCCGAAAAATTGTTGACCTATGCTTTGGGGCGTGGTCTAGAGTATTATGATAAGTGCGCTGTAGATGAGATCGTGGCCGCGACCAAAGCCCAGCAAGACCGTTTCTCCGCTTTGGTGTTAGCTATAGTGAAGTCCGATCCGTTCCAGAAACGTAAAGGGAAAAGGAGCGAATGACCATGACCACCCACCGGATCACTCGCCGTACCGCCCTGAAGGGATTGGGTACCCTCGTAGCGCTGCCCTGGCTGGAATCGCTGGCCGTGGCCGCTCCGCTCCGCAGCCCTGCCCCTCCGCCCAAGCGGCTGGCCTTTTTCTATGTTCCCAACGGCATCCACATGGCCGACTGGACGCCGAAGCAGGGAGAGGGACCGCTGGGAGAACTTCCCTCCATTCTTCAACCGCTGGCGCCGTTCAAGGAATACGTGAACGTTATCACCGGTCTGGCCCTGGACAAAGCCCGCCCCAATGGTGATGGTCCTGGTGATCATGCACGTGCCATGGCGGCCTTCCTGACCGGTCGCCAGCCCCGTAAGACCCACGGCGCGGATATTCGCGCTGGTATCTCAGCCGACCAGCATGTCGCCTTGGCCATTGGCGATCAGACCCGCTTCCCCTCCCTGGAACTAGGGATCGAACGCGGCGCCCAAGCTGGCAACTGTGACTCCGGCTATAGCTGTGCCTATTCCTCCAATCTCTCCTGGCGCAGCGAATCGACTCCCAACGCCAAGGAAGTCGATCCCAAGCTGGTCTTCGAGCGTCTCTTCGGCGGCAATGATCCGAAGGAACTGGCGGAAGCTCGCGCCCGGCGGGAACTGTACAACAAGAGCATTCTGGACTTCGTCCACGAAGATGTCCGCCGCCTCAACCAGGTGTTGGGCCACCGTGACAAACAGAAACTGGATGAATACCTCAGCAGTGTGCGAGAAATCGAGCAGCGTATCGAGCGTATCCGGCAGGCCAACTCCGCGCCGCCGCCTCAGCCCAACATGCCCAAGCCCAGCGGTATCCCCGCGGATCTGCAAGAGCATATCCGCCTGATGATGGACCTGCTGGTCCTGGCCTTCCAGGCGGACCTAACCCGTGTGGCTACCTTCCCCTTGGCTAATGACGGCAGCAATCGGCCCTACAAGCTCATCGGTGTTGCCGAAGGACACCACGACCTGTCTCACCACGGCGGCGACCCCAACAAGCACGCCAAAATCCGCAAGATCAACACCTTCCACATCCAGCAATTGGCCTACATGTTGGAGAAAATGAAGAACATCCGCGAAGGAGATGGCTGCCTGTTGGATAACCTCATGCTCGTTTATGGCAGCGGTATCAGCGACGGCAACCGCCACAATCATGATGATCTGCCCATCCTGCTCATCGGCAAAGGTGGCGGCACCATCCGTGGCGGGCGACATCTGGTCTTCCCCAAGCGGGCCGACACCCCGCTGATGAATCTTTACCTGGCTCTCTTCGAGCGCATGGGTGTGCCGACCAAATCCTTCGGGGATAGCACAGGCGTCCTGCCCATCTGATGGCTAGCCCTTCCGCAAAGATGTGCAATAAGCCGAGCGGGACATGGCCGAGCAAACAAGCTCAGTGCTCGGTCCTGCCCTTGAATTGTCCAATGGTTTCTCATAATAGCGTTCCTCTCCTTTCACAAGGATCTGCGCCGGAAGACGTTAGCCGGTCCTCTTTCCCCCGCGCGACAGAGGTTTTTTGCCTTTGTGCATCTTCCGGCGGCACCCGCCTGCCTACAATGCGTTAGGTGGCGCCTCGTTCCTGCACTCTTGGAAGACTCTTTTCCAGAGTTTCCAGCAGGGGTGCCATTCCAGCCGTCGAGCCAGAGGAACTATGAATACTGTGCGACCGACCACCTTGCACCAGCTCCGCCAGAGTGGCTGGCAGTCCCGAAGCGTCAAAGAGGAATTGCGTGATAACTTCATTCAAGCCCTACGCAGCGGGGAGCCGCTCTTCCCCGGCATCATCGGTTACGACGATACAGTGATTCCCGAAATCAGCATCGCCATCCTCGCCGGGCATGACATGCTCTTTCTGGGCGAGAAAGGGCAGGCGAAAAGCCGCCTGATGCGGTCGCTCGTGCGCTTCCTCGATGAGGCGATTCCCTACTTGGACATTCCCGGCTGTCCCGTTCACGAGGACCCCTACGCTCCGATCACCCGTGCTGGCAAGGAATTGCTCCGCACCCAGCCGGAGGAACGGATTCCGATCGCCTGGTGGCCGCGGGAACAACGTTACGCCGAACGCTTAGCTCCGGGAACCAAATTCGCCGACATTATCGGGGAAATCGACCCGGCCCGCCTGGCCCAAGGCACGAGCATGTCCGCGGAGGAAGCCCTGCATTTCGGCCTGATTCCCCGCATGCATCGCGGCATCTTTGCCATGAACGAGGTTCCCGAACTCGATGAACTGATCCAAGTCGGGCTGTTCAATATCCTGGAAGAGCGGGATGTGCAGATCCGCGGCTATCCGATCCAGTTCGACCTCGACGTCCTGGTGCTCTTCTCGGCCAATCCCTCGACTTACAATCGTTCCGGCAAGGTCATCCCGCAGTTGAAAGACCGTATCGGCGCCATCATTCAGACGCATTATCCTCTGGACCGCGCTACCGGTATCGAAATCATGGAACAGGAAGCGGGGCTGGACCTAGGGGGGGAGTACCCCGTGCTGGTTCCCTATTTCATGAAGGAGATCGTCGAACAGATCAGCATCAGCGCCCGGCGGTCAAAGTATGTGGATCAAGCCAGCGGCGTGAGTGCCCGCTTCAGCATCGCCAACTACCGCACGATGGTCGCCTCCGCCCGCCGCCGCGGAATCTTGCTGGGAGAAAAACCGGCCGTACCTCGAATCAGCGATCTGGGTCATCTGCCAGCCTCTGCCCTGGGCAAGCTGGAACTGGACCTGATGGGCGCCCACCAGATGAGCGAAAAGCAAGTGCTGGAAGCCATCATTGCCGATGCCATTCGCGTCGTCTTCGAGGAGTATGTCGAGAAGCACGGCTTGGAAGAAATTGCCGAAGTCTTTAGCAAGGGAATCAAAATCGAGGTGGGGGATATGCTACCCAGCAGCGAGTATGCCCGCCGCCTCAAGCGCGTGCCGAAAGCTTGGGAGAAGGCCTTCGAGGTGAATGCGGGCGAATCCGAAGCCATGCGTGCCAGTTGTGTTGAATTCATCCTCGCGGGCTTGTATGTCACGGATCGGATCAGCCGGAGCACCCGCCACGGACGCATCACCTACGAAATTTGATGGGGGGAAATCCCAGCAACGCCCTTGATTCTTCTGCAATTCCTGGGTGTCCTCCCCTGAGCTGGGCTAAGTGAGGAATGCACAATGAACGATTCCCTGCGGCAAACTCCCGGCGGCATTATCCACACCTACCAGAAGTACGATCCGGTAAATTTCCCTTCGCCGACGGCCCCGCCTCCGGATTTGGTAACACCGCTTTACGAACATCTCCTCCGCTTCGGCGATGCCTCGGAGTACACCGAAGAACAATTGGCCAAAGCGATCCGGTTGGACGCCTCGCAGATTGCAGGATTGGGGCCAAGCTTGGATGCCTTGCGGGAAATCCTCCTGGAGCGCAAGCGGAAGATTCTCCAGACGTACGAAACCCGCCAGGTGCGCCAGCAGGCGGCACAGGCCTTTCGCCGGGCCGTGCAGAGGGTGCAACCGCCCCCCCGTCATGAGGCCGCTTTTCGCCGAGCGGTGCGGGAGGAACAAATCCACGATCTGGAGATGCTCTACTTCCGCATCGGCCGCGATACCGATCCCTTTGCCCGCCAACTGGTCATCCTCATCGGTTTGCTGGGAGAAAAGTACCAGGTGGAAGAGCTGGCTTCCCGCTACGAATTCACAGGCCGCACGCCGATGGATGTACCCAAGGCCCTGGCCGTCAAGGAAGAACTGGAAGAAATCGACCGCCTGTTGCGACAATTGGAAGAAGCGAAGAAGACGGCGCAATTGGCCATCATTGACCTGGAAGAGTTACGCAAATTCGCCGAGCCGGGAGACCTGGAGCGCCTCTCCGCCTTGCAACAGCAGATCCAAGATTACTTGCGCGAACAAGCGGAGAAACAAGGGTTGGAATATGATGGCCGGGGGCGTTATCGCCTGACGCCCAAAGCGATGCGGCTGTTCCAATCCAAGGTGCTTTCCCATATCTTCAGCCAATTGCAAGCCTCCAAAACGGGGCGGCATGAGCAGCCTGTCGAGGGGGAAGGTGCCGTGGAGTCCCTCCGCACCCGCCCGTATGAGTTTGGCGATTCGGTGGCCCATCTGGATATTTCCTCCAGCATGGTCAACGCTCTGCTGCGGGAAGGACCGCATCTGCCAGTCCGCTTGCGCCCGGAGGACCTCGTCATCCATCGGACCCGCGTGACGCCCAAAGCGGCCACGTGTGTGCTGCTCGACATGTCCGGTTCGATGCGTTACGACCAACAGTACGTCAACGTCAAGCGGATGGGGTTGGCCCTGGAGGGGTTGATCCGCACCGAGTATCCGGGAGATTATTTGCAGTTTATCGAAATGTACACCTTCGCGAAACCCCGACACTTTTCGGAAATCGCCCAGTTGATGCCTAAGCCGGTCACCATCTTTCATCCGGTGGTGCGCCTGAAAGTGGACATGAGTCAGCCGGACGTCAATGAGCTACTTGTCCCGCAGCATTTCACCAACATCCAGCATGGTTTGCAGACAGCCCGCCGACTCCTGGCCTTGCAGGATACACCCAACCGCCAAATCGCCTTGATCACAGATGGTTTGCCAACCGCTCACTTTGAGGGAAGCACATTGTACATGCTTTATCCTCCTGACCCGCGTACCGAAGAAGCCACGCTGCGGGAAGCTCTGCTCTGCGCCCGTGAAGGGATTACTATCAACATCTTTCTGCTGTCCAGTTGGAACCAGTCGGAAGAGGATGTGCGTTTTGCCTACCGCCTGGCACGGGTGACGCGGGGTCGAGTCATCTTTGCGGCGGGGCGGGAATTGGACCGCTACGTCATCTGGGATTACCTGCAACGGCGGCGCTGGCTCATCGCGTGAAAATCGCGTCTCGGTTTGCCTGGCTGAATCGGCAAACTGAAGACCCCGTCCCCTAGGCATTCTATTCGTTGCCTGTCTCCGGCTTACTCCCTCTCCGCTGATGTGGGTAGATTGGTCGAGGGATCACTCTCAAGTGTCTTTAGCCGGGAGTGTACTAGAAAACCTAGCACCTGCTTGGCGGGATCGCTCCGCCTCTTGGGCGATGGCCTGGCGGTCGTCGAAAGCATCCAGTGCCAGGATTTCGTCATCGATGTGAACCTCCTGGCTGCGGGGGGCATAGTTCGGTCCTAGCACGTCCAGCACCGTGGGATGAACCTGCGGTTTCTCCGGCGAGAAGAAATAGCCGTGGACTTCCAGCGCTTCGTTCCGATACTCCGGGTACTGGAGCAACAGCTCATGCAATTGCCGCAGGCGGAAATGGGGCACCGTGCAGTACATATGGTGGGGCAAATGGTAATCCTGTCCCATCGGGAAAACGGCGAAGCGGATCCACGGCAACATAAAAAAGGAACGGCTGTTGTTAATCCAGCCGCGGCCACCGTTTCCATGCTGCACGATTTGCCGCAGGATCATAAAGAAGGCGAATGAGGTAAACAGGGGCACGATCCAGAGCAGGAAGAAGTAACCCACATAGGGGCTGCCGGTGGCTTTGGTGGCTACGGCGGCGGCTGTGAACAGAATTGTGATAACGCCAACCCGGCCCATCGAAGTGTAACGGGAGTGAATGACCGGGCGCAAGCGGCTGCGGTGGAAAGCGTGATCGGGCAATTTCCAGAACACGACACACACGAGCAGCCACAGCACGAGCGGGGCGACGAGGAGAGGAACCACTCCGTCTGTGAGATAAAACAAAGCGGTCAGTGTGGCTATGAGCAGTAACAGGTACGCTGCTCCAATGCGGACAGCTCGCTGTGAAGGCGGTTGGCCCGGAATCAGATATGGGGAATGATGGGTTCCGGTGGCGTTGAACTGAGCACGGACGCGCATGAAGCGAATGAGGCGCGGGGGCCACAACTGCCGTAACAAAGCCATCACCGCTTGGCGCTTGCTCAGGGGGAAGGGGAGCCAATGCCCGCTCGCCCGGAGCTGGGCTACATCGGGGTCCCGCTCTGGATCGTTCACGAATTGGTGATGAGCCAGATGTTGCAAGCGATAGTGATACAAGCTGGCAAAGATCGGAAACATGCAGAACAGATCAGCCACCGCATCGTTGAGATATCGATTGCGGAAGAGAATGTAATGGGAGGCTTCGTGAGCCAGGCCCGTCAACTGATGCTGTCCTGCCCCCACAAGGATAATGGCTAACAACGCTACGGGGAGGTTCCACCACCAGGACAAACCCCAGTCGGCTCGCAGCTCAAAAAACGCGATCGCCACTGCCAGGACCAGTGCTAGATAAATCCAGGTTCGTAGGAGATAGTACCAGTTGGTCCAGTTATCGGTTTGCCGCAGCTCTTGCAAACGCTGTTTGAAGGTGGCGTCGGACAGAAGAGGGGTAGCGGGGGCCGTGGTGGCAGGAGCTGGGGCTGCCGCGCACCCCATCGCTTCCGAGGGAGTGGCAGCAGCGAGATTCGCACGAGCAGACTCATCACGACCGGCAACCGTGGCACTGTTCATGGGTTTCCTCCGGAAGCAGGCGGTGAGGAGGGAGTCGAATCTTTGCGATACAGCGCGCGGATTTTGCGGCCTATGAGCCAATCGGTCAAGCGCGGGAACCACCGCTGGAAGAAGAGGAGTTGGCGGGCCTCGCGGCCAATCACCACTTCCCGGCGGTTACGCTCTATAGCGCGGAGAATCTGGCCGGCCAGATATTCAGGCGTCATACCGCGCTCGAAGCGGATTTGGGCACGCCCTTCTTTGCGCAGCAAATGCTGGTCCAGGCCGCTGTTGGTGAGACCGGGAACGATGGTGATGACATCCACCTGAAAGCGGACGAATTCCCCACGCCAGGCTTCGGACATCCCGACAAGGGCGTACTTGCTGGCGGAATATTCGGACCAAGCCGGCATCCCCCGTCGGCCGCACATCGAGGTGATGTTGACGACTGCCGGCTGTTCCCCCTGCATCAGATGGGGCATGGCTAGGCGCGTCAGCTCCACAGGAGCAAAGAAATTGACCTCCATGATGGTGCGGAGAATCTCTGGAGTGGACGTGTCGAAGTGTCCCCAGCTACCGATGCCCGCGTTGTTGATGAGCAGGTCCAGGCCGCCGAGCGAACGGATCGTCTGTTCCACCAGATGCTGTCGCTGGGCGGGTTGGGTCAAATCTGCAGGGTAGAAGTCGGCGTGGCTTCCCTGCTTTTGCAACTGGCGGGCCAACTCCGCCAAGGCTTCCTGTCGCCGCCCCGTGAGCATCAAGCGGACACCCGCCTGAGCTAAAGCCTGGGCCAAAGCTCGCCCGATGCCGCCGGAGGCTCCCGTCAGCAAGCAGCGTTTGCCCGCAAGTTGCCGCCGCATGGCCGATGACTCCCTTAGGAATAACGGCTCCTATCACCATAGCATCCCTAATTATCTTATCCAACATTACCATTTTGCGCAGATTCCAGATTATCCCAATTCGTAGAGAAAGGTTGTGGAGCAGCCGTTACCATCGGTCCTCGATACCGGCAGTCTTCTGCTTCGGTTTGGGGAGCGGCTTCATGTTTGACCTAATCCAATTCCTCTTTTCAGAGGGGTGAACGTTGGCTTAGGATAGGAACCTCACGGGGGAATTCGAGCTTCTCGGACGGCATCGCCTTGCTGAGCTAAGGAAGGGAATCATGCATTGGTTGCTGATTGGCTATATGTTTTTGTTCATCGACCGGCCGTTCGAGGTCTGGCCATGGCTGGGGGAAATCCACCTCGAGCGGCTGTACATGCTCTTCACGCTGGGAGTCTGGGTGGTCTATGCGCACAAACGATGGTTGGGCAACGCGCTTCAGGGGGGAGTGGCGGGGTTGGCAGCGGCTGTCCTGCTGGCTTGGTTGTTGAGTCCCTGGAGTGAGCGGAGCCAACCGGTGGTGGAAGATTGGTTCAAAATCCTGGTGTTTTTCCTGCTCTTGACCACCACCGTCCAGGATGAAGCGGGATTGCGCCGGCTGGTGGTGGGGTTTGTGTTGGTGATGGGGCTGTATCAGTTGCATTCCCTGCGGGAATATCTGGGGGGCCGGCATACCTACCGCATGGGGATCGCTCGGATGATTGGAGTGGATCAAACGATGGGGGACCCGAACACGTTCGGGGCGAGCCTGGTGGTGGCCCTGCCGCTGGCTTGGGCTTTGTGGCAGAGCCGCATTGGGGGACGTTGGGGTCGGGCGGCGTGCCTGGCGTATGGGGCACTATCGGTTCTATGTATCCTCCTGACTGGTTCCCGCTCGGCATTTCTGGGCCTTTTGGCTTGGGGTGCTCTGCTCATCAGCCGAAGTCGGCAGCGGCTCCGCCTACTGCTCGTGGCCATTCTCGTGGCCCCCCCTGCCTTTCTGACTTTGCCGGAGTCGCTGCAAAACCGCTTCCTGACGATCATCGATCCGAATGCCGGTCCGAAAAATGCCCAGGAATCGGGACAGGGGCGTATCGAAGGGTTCTTCACGGGTTTGGCGCTGTGGCAGACTTACCCGCTAACGGGGGTGGGACCCGGAGCCTGGCGGCCTGCAACGGGCAGCAAGCTGGAATCCCATAACCTCTACGGACAGCTCGTAGGAGAATTGGGAACCGTGGGTCTGCTAGCCTTTGTCGGTTTGCTCGCGGCCTACCGTAGCAATATCCGATGGCTTCGACGAGTGGGACAAGACTATCCCTTCCTGCGGGATTGGCTTCCGCTAACCCTTGCGCGGGCCATTGGCATGTCGGTGCTGTTGCTCCTCTTGTTAGGCATATTTGGCCATAACCTGTATCGTTACACCTGGCTGTGGTACGCCGGCTTTCTGATTCTCGCTCGGCACGTGGTCGAACAACGCTTGCAATATCTGGCCGAACCGTACCTCCAGGAGTGGGAGCGGTGGGAAAGCGAAACGGAGGCCATTCCCGACGATGGAAACTCGGAAACAGAGAGCATGACGGAGGTGGAATCTGCCTTCCCTATGACCGCCTCAAGCGGAGTCTAGCTCTATCTTCAGTTCCCCCATCGAGGGGAGGCCAGGCAGCCTTGGGTTTTCGCCTCAGTTCCAGGAACCGGACCGCTTCGACGGGTCGCTGGCTGGGGGAAGGTTGCGTCTGGAGGAATCGTCGGGCTCCAGAGGCATGGCTTGCTCGCTGAAGGAAAATGCGGGACAATACCATCAAGGAATAAGAGGTATCGGCCAAGTGAGCGGTGTGTATAGAGTCTGCCAAGCGAGTGGTGTATGGGGGTGGAAGGGGGAACGGAAGGGTGGCCGATTGTGCCTAGCGTGATAATTACGGCGGGAAAGGCAATCGTCTCATGAGATTGTTGCGTATGAGACAGTCCGGTGGAACAAATGCTCAGGTGCGGGGGAAGGACGTTCCATTCGCAGGTCTGGCTGTTCTCAAGAGATGGTGGCCGGTGATGCCCAGTGGGAAGGGGTGGGTTCAAGTCATGAGGATGGTCAGCGTGGGAGTGTATTTGGCCGCTGCCCTCTATTGTTCGAGTTGGGTTATGGCGTGTCCGGTGAGGGAAGATGGAGGACAGAAAGCGCTGCGATATTCTGACGGGCTGGTCATCGGTTGGTCTGGTACACTGGGGCTGAATATCGACGTGGAACAGCCCTTGCCTCTTGCCGGCGTCCCTGCCCCCGGTAGCGCGGAACATGATCTTTGGGTCCCGGCCTTGGATGTGGCGCAGCTCCGGGAGCGGTTGCGACAGGGGGGGAAAGGGGTACCGCCGGTGGCATCTCCTCTGGAACAGCAGTGGCAGAACCTGCTGAGCGAGCATTTGCGGCAGATGGGAGTTGCCACGCCGGAGGAACAGAAGCGGTGGCTGGAATTGTTGCACATGGATGAGGAGCGCTGGCGGCGCTTCCTGGAGGGAATCCAGCGTCGCCTATCTCAGGAAGGGAAGGAGGTGCCGCCATTGCCTCCGCGGAATTGGCTCCCTCCGTTGGATCCATCCAAGCTAATGCAGCCGCCCCTGTCCACGGATTCCCCGTTAGTTCCTCCTGATCGCCCTCTTGGTACGCCACCGCAAAGCGCCCCGCCGACGCCCCAAGGTCAGAACACAGCCCTACCGTCCCCCCACGACCCCCGCCACCGCTCCTGGGACGCCTTCCGGGAATTGTGGGAACGCTATATCGGACCTATGGATAATACGCCGGAACTACGGAATCTGTTATTGCAAATGATGGAAGAGGGGGGAATGGCTTGGGACCTGCGGGATTCCTCCGGCCGTAGCGTCTGGGAGGTTCTGCGAGAACAGATGCCGGAAATCGGGCATGGCCAAAGGGGGACGGGGGATAACAGAAGTGAAGGAGCTTCCGCCGAAGGTGGCACGGAGGGACGACGCTGGCGCTGGCCCCAGTGGCGGTGGCCGCGGTGGAGTTCGTCCCTGCGTTGGGGACGTCAGGGTAGTGGGGGAGGATCGTGGGGGAGCCTATCCTCTGGCGGATGGGACTGGCCCGCCCTGCCCCGGCAAAGCTGGTGGTTCTTAGCAATCCTTGTTATTCTCGGAGGAGCGATTGCCGCACTGATCATCAGGCAACGGCAGCGTCGCTTCGCTTGGTTATCCTGGCCGCATCGGCCACCGCTGCTCCAGGGTCAACAACTGGTCGATCCCCGGCAGATTCAGACCCCGGAAGAACTGGTGCGGGCTTTCGAGTGGTGGAGCGTACAACTCTTGGGACCGGAGGCACGACACTGGACGCATGCCACCATTGCTCGGGTTTTGCACCAGAAAGCCGTTTTACAGAAGGAGCAAATCGAAGAGTTGGCACGCTTGTATGAACTGGCCCGCTATGCTCCAGAAGCCAGAAAATTGCCGCCGGAGGTCTGGATGCAGGGACGGCGTATCTTATGTTCATGGGCCGGGGTATCGCCGACATGACTACGCCACCTGACACCTTCCGTCGTGGAAAGGTATTCCCGCCTCTCAGAAAGCTCCTGCGTCCTGGGGTATGCCTGGGCGTGCTAATCTTGCTCCTGATGGGTTTGATCGAGACACGAGGTCAAGAGCCGCCGCCTTTGCCTGGAATTGCCGTCTCGGGCGCCGGGGTCGAATTGTGGTCCGCCGTATTGCACCTTCACGGTTTGCAATTGTGGGAAGATGAAGCCAAGGTGGCTGGGGCCGAAGCGGTGGTCATCCATCTAGGCCGTGACCTGCGCTATTTGGTCCGGCAAGGTGACCAGCGTCGAGATGAGTTGCTCCAGGTCTTGCGGGGCGGCGGCGGTATCCTGATCGCCACGGATGGAGAACTTGATCTGACGGAGTTAGGACTGCGGTTTCAAGGGGGCGAAGTTCGGTGTGACGATGCGCGCATGATCCACCGAAACCGGCCTTCATGTTTGTATCTTGTGCCCCAAGAAGAGTTGCGGTGGCATGGGGCGGTACCTGAAGGTGGGGGTCCCAGGCGTGACTCAGAACCGGAGCAGTTGATGCAGGCTTTGCACCGCGTCAGTTGCAATGTCAGCGGCTATCTGTTGCTCGATCCGAAGCGGGGTCCTTTGCAGCCATTAGCCCGCTTTCCCCAGGGGAGCTATCTGCACGACGAAGTTGGAGGAAAGGACCTGCCTTTGCCAGCATCTGCGATATTTGCTGCGGGGGGACAATGGAGCCGAACTGCACCCGGTGTCCCCGCCGCCACCATCTTGGCTCTGGCTGATCACAGTGTGTTTATCAATCAGATGTTGATAGAAGCGGGGACGGACAACTGGGAATTGGCGAGACGGGTGGCAGTCTGTCTGCGTGGGTCGCCGCCGCGCCGCTGGTACCGCCTGTATGTTAACGGCAGTCGGGTGTCGAGTCGGGAGGTGCTGCAAGCTTTGCTTTCAGCGCCTGTGCCACCCGTGCCGCCACTACCTCCTCCGCCTCCTTCGGGCTTCCCAGATTTCTGGGCCCTTCAAAAGAAGCTGACTGAGCTGGGGAACCGGGCGATCCAGACAGCGCAGGAGCGGGATTTGCCCAACACCGTGCTCCTCGGTTCGCCGGAGTTCCCCGTGCAGCGGCAGGCCCGCTGGACAGCTTTGCTCAAGCTAATCGCTATCCTGGCACTAGCGGGAGCACTGGGGTTGTTGTGGCGGGGAGTCCAACAGAGCCGTTCCTCTCAGTCGTTTCTGGCCCGGACAGGCCAACAGTCCAGCCAGCAGCCCCGAAGGGGTTGGTTTCAGCGGCGATCGCCAGCTATGTCGGAGCCGGAGTGGTCCGAAGCGATACGTCGCGTGTTGCGTGATTTCTTTATCCAAACGGGCGCTGGTGATCCTGCTTCGACTCCCGTACCGCCGATTGTGGTGGTATTGCAGGTGCCCCAGGCCGAAAAATGGCGGCGACAACTTCAGACCCTGTGGCGTTACGCCCGTGAGCCAACCCCGCACTTGACCTTGCAGCAGTGGCCGCAGTGGGAAAGGGTACTGGAGGAACTTATGCAAGCCCAGCGGGATGGTTTGTGGCGTCTGACCCCAGCAGAGGAAGGCCGAGCATGACAGCAATGCCTGGCAGCAGTTCATCTCCGCACGCCGCTCTGTCCGGTAGCCATGACGGACAGCCAGGACCGCCTCCGACATCCACCAGCTCCGATGGTGCTGCGACGCCGGATGCCGAGAAGCTGGCCAGAGAACTAGCTCAACAGGCCCAGGAATTGCGGCGCCAGATGAACCGGGAGGTGGGCCGGGTTGTCGTGGGAGTCGAGGAAGTGACGGCTCAGTTGCTCATCGCTTTGCTGGCAGGCGGACATGTGCTTTTAGAAGGCGTACCTGGTGTGGCCAAAACCACCCTTTCCAAGGTGTTCGCCCGTCTTTTGGGCTGCCAGTATCAACGGGTGCAATTCACGCCCGATTTGCTTCCCTCCGACATTACCGGCACTTCCATCTTCGATCGCAATCGCAATGAGTTTGTGCTGCGGAAAGGCCCGATCTTCACGCAGGTGCTGCTGGCCGACGAGATCAACCGTGCTCCAGCCAAGACCCAAGCGGCTCTGCTGGAAGCAATGCAAGAATATCAGGTGACGGTGGATGGCCAATCGATTCCGTTGCCGGTTCCCTTCCTGGTGATTGCCACGCAGAATCCGGTGGAACAGGAAGGTGTGTACCGCCTGCCCGAGGCCCAGCTTGATCGTTTTCTCTTGCGGATCGAGATGGGTTATCCCGGCTTTGAGCAGGAAGTGGAATTGCTGCGATTGCACAGCCGGCCTGTGCCGGAAGTGGAGCCACTCTGTACGCCGGAGATGATTCTGTCACTGCAGAGTCAGTTGTCGAGCGTACATGTGGCCGAAACAATCTACGTGTATATTGTGCAGTTGGCAGAGGCGAGCCGACGACATGCCGAGGTGGCGTTGGGAGCGAGTCCGCGCGCGGCTCTCAATCTGCTGCGCTGTGCTCGAGCGCGGGCGGTCCTTTGCGGGCGCCACTTTGTCACCCACGAGGATGTGCAAGCGGTGGTTTATCCTGTGCTAAGCCATCGGCTCATCTTGCGTCCGGAAGCCGAGATTGAAGGCCGGCAAACAACGGATGTGCTCCAGGAATTGCTCGATACGGTACCAGTGCTGGAGTCTACTTGACAGACCGGTCGAGGCAGACGGAGGCAGCTCTTATTCCGATTCGATAAGTCTAACGGCAGGGGTCCGAACCATCCCATCATGTTAACGACACGCGGATATCGCTGGCTGATCCTGATCGTGGTCTGGACCGTTGTCGCCACGCTTCTGGGGAGTGAAGCCTCTCTGTTTCCCCTCTGGACAGCCCTAGCGCTGCTAGTGCTGTTTGGGGGCCAATGGTTGTATTTTGCCCTCCTTGTGGAAGGATTGCGCGGCCGGTTGCAAGTGGAACGGCGGCTCTGGCAAGGGGGACGGCCTGTAAAGACCTTATGGACCCAGATCCCCTTCACTGTGGAGCTGACCGTGACCAACCGAAGCCGGTGGTCGCCTGCATTTCTGCTGGTCGAGGATGTGTTCGCGCCCGGAACGGAGTTGTGCGGAGGATCCACCCGATGGGGGATACGCTTGGAAGCAGGTCAGAGTGTCGTGTTGCGATACCAACGGCGAGCAGTGGCGTTGGGGAGCGTGCGATGTGAAGGAGTGCAGGTGATTGCCGCCGACGGGCAGGGGTTTTTTCAGCACCGCTGGATGCTACGGGAGGCGCGGCAATGGTGGGTCCTGCCCCTGCTGACCGATGAGGAGGGACGGCAACGTGCCATCAAACCCTTCAACTTGCTCCCTCCTCCGGGTATGCACCGTTGGCGGCGGCCAGGCACGGGCAGCGAACTGCTGGACTTGCGGGACTATCAGCCGGGCGATCCTCCCAAGATGGTAGCCTGGAAAGTGTCAGCCCGCCGGGAGCAGTTGATCACCAAGGAATTCGAGAGCGATGTGCCGGTGCGCTGCCTGCTATTTGTGGATGGTGCGGAACAGATGCGATTGGGAGAGGCGGGAGAACGAGGTGTGGAACGGCTGGCCGAAGCCGCAGCCATACTAGGCCAGGCAGCAGCGAGTCATCGTGATCTGGTTGGTCTGGTCTGTTTCGATGCTCGCGGAGTGGAAGTGCTGCCTCCCGCGCGCACCCGGCAACATCTGCTGCGCTTTTTGCAAAGTCTGGCCCAGATGGCCGCACGACCCGCCCGATCGCAAAGCCGAACATTGGCGGACCTGACTCGCCAGGTCGGCCTGCGCGCGCAATATCTATACCCGGAGTTGCTTCAGCCGCCTTGCAATGGCATGCCACTTTCACGTTTATGGCGGCCATTGTTGGATCGCCGCTGGGGGTGGCTGATACCGCTGATCATGGTGGCCAATCTGCTGCTCCTGATCCTGGTGCCGGCCTGGCGCTTCACATGTCTGGAATTGGCCGCGGCCTTTACCCGTTGGTATTTTCGGTCTTTTCCCGGCTCCCACTGGACGACTCATCTCGTCGTTTTCCTGCTTAGTGTTCTGGTGTCGTCACTCGGTCCATTCGTGTTTGCTAGCACCTTCTGGCTGCTGTACGGTAGCTACGACCTACTAGGGAGCGGCCGGCGGCGCGTGACACGGCGCAAACAATTAGCCGCCCTTCTGGCCTTCCAACAAGGTACTGGTCCCGCTTCGATTGAACGACTGATGCATGAGGATGAGGCCTTTCTGACGGCCCTCCGTCGATTCCTCCAAGAGCATCAAGTGCCGGTGATTGTTCCCTGGTATGATTTGCCCCAGCAACAGCAGTATCAGGAACCAGAGAAAATCACCGTTTTGGCCCAAGCTCTGCTCCGCGCCGTGGGGCAAGCGCGGGACAACGAATTGTACGTGATTCTGGCGGACCTGGCTCGTTATAGCGGTGCACTGACGCCGCTGATCACTGCCTGCCGCGTGGCGCGCGCCCGTCACCATCATGTATTGGTGATTGTTCCCGGACCGCAAACGCCCTCTTCCTCAAGCCGGGGCATGTCGGGCCGACGCTCATTAGTTCCAGTGGCGAAGCTAGCACCTCTCTCGTCCACCGAGGCGATTCAGCAGCGGCTGGCGCAGCGCGACTATGAGCGAGCCTTCCAGCAGATGCGGCGGCAGTTGGTGGCGGTGGGCGCTGCGGTCTTGCGCCTCGATGCTGACGACCCGTTGCCAGTAGTATTGGAACGGTTGGACCGACTGCGAGGATACCGGAGCCGGCGATGAACCCTCAGCAACAAGCAGCCGTATCATCCGCTCCAGAGAGACCGCGTGTGCGGTGGGAAGGGCGGGCCGAAAACGGCGGACAGTCACCGGTGCTTGCTATTCCCCTGTCGGAGGAGACTTGTCCTTGTCGGCCGCTCTCGACTCCCGAAATGTGGGCGTCGCTCCGGACTCATTCCGCTGGGTTGATGTATCTGGCTACCAGCGCGGCGGCACTATTCACGGTCACAGTTTACTTTCTAGAGTCCGCCGGCGAATGGAGCTTGCTTTTTCCGATCCTGGGATTAGCGGGATGGATATGGCGCTGGGGTGGAGCAGTGTCGGGTGTTTTGCTATTGGCCTGTTGGTTCAGTTACTTTCCCATTGGCAGCCCAATCAAGCGAACTCCGGTTGTCCCCCTAGAATCGACCCTGGAAATCGACCTGATCTTCGCCGTTCTGGCAGTGGTCGTGTATGCCAGTTGTCACTGGCGTTACGTAAGTCTGATGCAGGAGGTGGCCATTCAGCCCCAAGCTCGTGAAGGGGAAGTGGTGCGCTGGCGGCGGCCGGCGGAGATTGTACCGCCCGGTGAATGGTTTCGTTGCTTGAGGCAGGCGGTGCTCGGTGTAGCCGCTGCTTGGCTTCTATGGTTGACGGCCGAGTCTGTCATCCTCATGCCCGGCTATGATCCGCCGGTGGCCTGGAACCTCGATCGTTCGTCTCTGACGGCGGAAGCGCTGCCGGGGTGGTTGAGCCGGTTGATGGTGCTGACGGCGGTGGTGGCGGGGGTGGTGGTGGTATCTTACTGCCTTCTTTGGCTGCTGCGCTATCGCCGATTGAACCGAGATGAAGCAGCTATGTTGCTCCAGGAACAAGCCTGGGAGCAGTTGCACCGCGAGTGGCGGCGGGCGGCGGCATTCCAGGGCAGGGTGAGCCGCCTGAAGAGAGAAAGCCTCACTCCCGAAGCCACAGAATAAGCTTGCCGTTGGCTGGGGTCTTCGGGAGAGTGCGTGATGAGTCTGCTTCCGATGAGACGGAGGGCGGAACGATCGCGGGGGTGATCCGCCGTGTCTGAGGCAAGGGAGAATCCACCATGCGACTGCTGCTGATGCTGCGAGAAATTACGGGTTGGTTGTTGCTGGCGGGTGGAATGCTGGTTTTTGGTCTGTCCCTGTTGTTACTGCTGGATCAGCGAGTATTCGAGGCGGTTCCGGCAGCCGGCGTAGGGTTTATCATCTTTCGCGGAGGGATTCACTTGCTCAAATCCGCCTTGGCCCTGCGGGTGGTATTGCAGACCTCTGTTCCGCCCGCAGCCGCCCGTCGTTCTTCCCTTCCAGGGACGTCCTTGGCTGCGATTTCGCCTCCGCCTGTCGCGATTCTTCCCCGTCAGGATGCAGCGCGGCGTCAGGCCGTGGGCTAGCTCCTACAAACCGCTAGGTCCCGAAGCGCTCAGACAGTCTCAGGGCCTCCCAACACACTCTGGAATCATGGCGAGGATTCAGGCGGTTTATTTCGATGCGGTTGGCACGCTCCTGTTCCCCCACCCTCCGGCAGAAGAGGTGTATGCGGCTGTGGGCCGAGCGCATGGGATCGAAGTATCAGTAGCCGAGGTCCGCCAGCGTCTCAGGCGAGCCTTTGCGGAACAGGAGGAGGTGGACCGGCAGCGGGGTTGGAAGGTGGATGCAGCCCGTGAGGTGTCGCGGTGGCGGGCCATTGTCCAGGCTTGTCTGCCGTCGGCCGATGCTGAACAGGCGGAAGCCATTTTCCAGGAGTTGTTCGAGCACTTTGCGCATCCCCAGGCTTGGCGACTGGCGGATGAAGCGGCGATGGTGCTAGATGCATTGCAAGGACGCGGGCTGAGCTGCGGGATCGCCTCGAATTATGATGCTCGCTTGCGGTCGGTGGTGGCGGGTTTTCCGGATCTCGCCGGTTTGCAGGAGCGGCTGGTGATCAGCGCAGAGGTGGGCTATCGCAAGCCGTCGGCTGTCTTTTTCAGTGCGGTGGCATGCCAGGCAGGTTATCCGTCGTCCCAGGTGCTTTATGTGGGGGATGACCTGGTTATGGACTATCAAGCGGCCCAGGCGGCGGGGTTGCAAGCCGTCTGGTATCAGCCTCAGAAGAAGAATGAGGCGGCCTTTCCGCTTCGCTCGCAGTTCCAGTTGGTGGGAGATGAATGTGCCGCGGCGGAGGTGGTTACGATCTCCCGGTTGAGTCAACTTCTGGCGATTGTCGGGGCTTGAGTCGTAGGCTGCCGTTGGCTCCAGATGCAAGAGCGACCCCCGCAATTCGGACTGGCGCGAAGGAAGCTCACGGAAGGTCAGGGGGTGGGGGCCGGGGTCACATCTGTCGGAATATGGTCGGTGGGCTTGAGCCGGCTGCGCAGTTCGCGGGCGAGCACACGGTTGACGACTTCCAGATAAGCCAGTGCGCTGGCTTCCACCACATCCACGCTTACAGCGCGGGCGCGGGAGCGCTTGCCGTCGTGTTCGATCTCCACGTAGGCTTCCCCTTGGGCATCGATGTCCTGACTGACAGCCCGGACGCGATAATCCACGACTTTGACGGGTGTTTGTGTGATGCGATTGATAGCTTTGAAGAGGGCATCAATCGGTCCGTTGCCAACTGCGGCGTCGCGGTGGATCGTACCGTCCTTGTGGCGCAGGGCGACCGCAGCGGAGGTTTGCGAGCCGGTTCCCGCCGTGCTGGTAAAGCCGACGAGGGTCCAGGTAGCGGAGGTGCCAGTCTGCAACTGATTTTCCGCGAGCGCTTCGATGTCCGAATCGTAGATTTCCTTTTTCAGATCGGCCAAGCGTTTGAATTCCTCGAAGACGCGGTTGAGCTGCTCGTCGGTGAGGTGATAGCCCAGATCGGCGACCCGCTGCTTGAGGGCATGGCGTCCGCTATGTTTGCCCAAGACCAGTTCGGTCCGGGGGATACCCACGTCTTCGGGGCGCATGATCTCGTAAGTGCTGCGTTCCTTGAGCATGCCGTCCTGGTGGATACCGGCTTCGTGCGCAAAAGCATTCTGGCCCACGATGGCTTTGTTGCGCTGCACGTGCATGCCGGTGATGTGGGATAGCTTACGACTGGTGGGGTAAAGCAAGCGCGTGTTGATACCGGTGGTCAGGCCAAAGAAATCGCGGCGGGTCCGCAGGGCCATAACAATTTCTTCCAAAGCGGCGTTCCCGGCACGCTCGCCGATGCCGTTGATGGTGCATTCCACCTGCCGGGCACCTTCACGCAGTGCTGCCAAGCTGTTGGCGACGGCTAGCCCTAGATCGTTATGGCAATGGACCGATAGTACACAGCGGTCAATACCGCGCACAGTGGTACGCAGATGGCGAATGATGGCAGCATAATGTTCTGGGACAGCGTAACCCACGGTGTCGGGGATATTGAGCGTCGTGGCTCCCGCTTCGATGGCTCGTTCCACGACCTCTGCCAGAAAGTCCAATTCGGTACGGGCGGCGTCTTCAGGTGAGAACTCCACGTCCTCGCAGTAGTCGCGGGCACGGCGGACGCCATCAACGGCGCGTTGGATCACTTCCTGAGGGGTCATGCGGAGTTTGAATTCGCGGTGGATGGCACTGGTGGCCAGAAAGACGTGAATGCGGGGCCGGGGACAACCGCGCAAAGCCTCTGCGGCCCGGTCGATGTCCACTGGATTGCAGCGGGCTAGGGCACAAATGATCGGTCCGTGGACCTCTTGGGCAATCGCCCGGACGCTCTCGAAATCTCCCGGCGAAGCGATGGGGAAGCCGGCCTCAATGATGTCCACTCCTAGCTCCGCCAAGGCCTTCGCCATCTCCATCTTTTCACTGAGATTCATGCTGCAACCGGGACTTTGTTCGCCATCCCGAAGGGTGGTGTCGAAGATCAACACACGATTGGGGTCCGACGGTGGCGCCATGGTGACACCTCACAGGGTAGTAGAGTTAAGGGCAGGCCAAGGGCGAGAACTCGAACTTCCTCCATCAGCGGTTGAGAACAAGTGCGGCCCCGGACACAGAAGGCCGTGCGCCGGGGCCGTGGGGTGTGTGCTGGACGTGCTCAGGCCGTTTGCACCGCAAACCCACCCCGGCCGCACCGGAGCAGATGCAGGTCCTCACCGCGTCGTTGCCCTGCCGTCCGCATCGCTGTTCCTCTCGCTTCGTAAGTCACTTTACGCATAATACTGGCGGAAATCAACGAGGAGCCTATCTACTTCCTACACTATACGCTCTCCAGCCCAGTGATAAATCAGTGAGCAAAAGAGCGGAAGCCGACAATCCCTCCATGAACCGACGTGAAAGTCTGGTATTGGAAAAGGGACGCGGGTTCCGGCTTCCGCCTCTGGGGATTGACGTATCCGGCCACGTTGCCTAGCATGAAATTTTCCGATGTTGATTCGATACTAATGTGAACACGGGGCAGCACGAAGTCGATGCCTGAGGGTTTGACTGCGGCGGCGCTGGCCGAGGCTGTGGAACACCTGGTTCGCCAGCGAGACGGCATCCTGATGATCAAACTGGGTGGCAGTGCCTTGGATGATCCGGCTGCCGCGGAACGATGTTTGCGCGGTGTGGCGGTATTGCATCAGTTGCGATTTCCCCTTCTCCTTCTGCACGGAGGGGGAAAAGCAATCGACCGGGCGATGCAGCAAGCCGGCTTGACCCCGCGCAAAATCGCAGGCCGGCGCTACACCGATACCGAGACACTGGCGATTGTGGTTCGCGTCCTGCAACAGATCAATCGCGATTTGACCCGCCAGCTTCAACAACTGGGCGTGGCAGCCCTGTCGGCCTTGGACCTCCAGCCGTTTCCCCTAGAGGGGGAGTTGTTGTCTTGGAAGTCAGAAGATGGATCAGCCGTGGACCTGGGTTGGGTGGGCACAGTGGCCCGTGTCAATCAGGCTGCCATCCGGGTGTGTATTGAGCAAGGTCAAGTCCCGATATTTCCGTCCTTGGCGGCTTACGCGGCTAGTCCGTTAGGTTGGCTCAATGTCAACGCCGATACGGTAGCGGCCTCTCTCGCTGGGGCGTTAGCTGTTACGCGAGCCGTCTTTCTCACCGACACCCCTGGCGTGTTGCGACATCCGACGGATGCCGCCAGTGTGATCCCCGAACTGACGGCAGCGGAAGCGCAAGCGCTGATGGACCAAGGAGTGATCCACGGGGGGATGATTCCCAAGGTGGAAGCCTGCCTTCAGGCTCTGGAGGCGGGAGCCGCCACAGCAGTGATTCTGGATGGCCGCCGGCCCTTCGCCTTACTGGAACTATTTCTCCATAAGTCAGCCGGCACGCGCCTGCGGCGATGAAACTTCTCTGTCTCCACCCATTCCCAACCTCCAGCAACACCACAGCCATGAATACGATAACTCATTCCAGTTCTGCTCTCGCTTCCCTCTCCACCGCCCAGGTTATGGAACTGGCTCAGCGCTACCTGACCCCCAATTACAAGCGCTTTCCCGTATGTCTGGTGCGCGGTGAAGGCTCCTGGGTTTGGGACGCGGAGGGGAACCGCTATCTCGATCTCTTTCCGGGATGGGGGTGCGGTTTGCTGGGACACTGTCCGCCGCGGGTGGTCGAGGCTGTGCAAGCTCAGGTGGCGGAACTGATCCATGTGCCCAACACCTGGTATACCGTGCCCCAAGCGCTGCTGGGACAAGCCTTGGTGGAACGCCTGGGGTTCGATGCCCGCTGCTTTTTCTGCAACAGCGGGGCGGAGGCCAACGAAGCGGCCATCAAATTGGCTCGGCTCTACGGCCATCCTCACGGGCGATACAAGATCATTTCCTGCACGGGAAGCTTCCACGGCCGGACTTATGGTGCTCTGACAGCAACGGGTCAACCGAAGTACCATGCGGGTTTCGAACCACTCCTGCCGGGCTTCCGTTATGCCCCCTACGGCGACCTGGAGGCGATCGCTCGACTAGTCGATAACGAAACGTGCGCCATCCTGGTCGAACCGATTCAGGGAGAAGGGGGAATTCAGATACCCCCTGCCGGTTTCCTGGAAGGATTGCGGCAGGTGTGCGACCGCCACGGCCTGCTGTTGATCCTGGACGAGGTGCAATCAGGTATGGGGCGTACCGGTCGCTGGTATGCCTTCCAGCACTGGAAAATTACGCCGGACATCGTCACCTTGGCCAAAGCCCTGGCAGGCGGTGTGGCCATGGGGGGAATGATCGCACGAGCGGAGGTCGCCGAGAAACTCCAACCAGGCACCCATGCCGCCACCTTTGGAGGCAATCCGCTCGCGGCTCGCGCGGCCTTGGCGACGGTGGAGACGATCGAGCAGCAGGGCTTGCTCGCCCGGGCTACTGCCATCGGGGAACGCTTCCGCCAACGTCTGGAAGCCCTGCGCCAGCGTGCGCCTCTCATCAGCGACCTGCGCATCTGCGGAGCTATGATCGGTATCGAGTTGCACACCGAGGGGGAACCGATTGTCCACGCCTGCCTGCAACGGCGACTGCTCATCAACTGCACCCAACGGACCATTCTGCGTCTGCTGCCGGCTTTGACCATCAGCGATGCGGAAATCGATCAAGGCTGCGATATTCTCGCAGAGGTGCTCACCTCTCTGGAGAGTTGAGGGGTTCTCAGGCCAGCGACAGGAAGGCAACCAGCCGCCGTGGACCATTCCTGCTCGCGCTCTGCTACCGGCCAGCACGCCGATCTGCGGGCATTCTGGCGGGACACAAACGGATCATCCGTTAGGGAAAGAGTCGCCGGAGGTACTATCTGTTATCCGTTGATTCCAATCCAGGGCCACGATTCGCCCGAGGGAAAGACGCGCCATGAGGCATTTTCTCAATCTGATCGATCTAAGCCGGGAAGAGTTGCTGCATCTGCTGGCGGAGTCGGAGCGGATCAAGGCTGCCCAGGAGCGGGGGATTCCGCGGCGGAGTCTGCAGGGGCGGATCATCGGGTTGATTTTCGAGAAGCCGTCGTTGCGGACGCGGGTCAGTTTTGAAAGCGGCATCGCCCAGCTCGGCGGCACCAGCCTGTATCTGCCCGGCAACGAGGTCGGACTGGGGTGGCGTGAATCCTTGGCCGACTTCGCCCGCACCATCAGCCAGTATGTCGATGCGCTGGTCCTGCGGGTGTATCATCACGAGACGCTGACGGGTTTGGCGGCCCATGCTACGATTCCCTTGATCAATGCCTTGTCAGACAAGGCTCATCCCTGTCAGGCCTTGGCGGATTTGCTGACCATCCGGGAATTATTCGGCACAGAACAGGGACGAACTGTCGTCTTCGTGGGTGATGGGAACAATGTGGCGCGCTCCCTGGCGGTCGGTTGCGGCAAGCTAGGCATCCGCTTCATACTGAGCTGTCCGCCCGGCTACGGCTTTGACGAGCATTTCCAGGCATTGTACCGCGCCAAGGTCTCGACCGAGCTGCCTCTCGAAGTGAGCGATCCGAAAGCGGCTGTGTGTCAAGCGGATGTCATCTATACTGATGTCTGGACCAGTATGGGTCAGGAAGCGGAGCGAGACATACGGCTGCAGCGGTTTGCTCCCTACCAGGTCAATGCGGCGTTGTTGGCCGCAGCGCCGCCCCATTGTCGCTTTCTGCACTGTTTGCCGGCTCACCGCGGGGAAGAGGTCACCGATGAAGTCATCGATGGCCCAGCCAGCGCAGTATTCCAGCAAGCAGCTAACCGCCTGCACACGCAAAAAGCCCTCCTGGAGTGGCTCTTTAGCACCAATTTCCCTCCACTCTCCAGCACGCCTGGCGTTTCTGCTTCATCTGCGCCAGCAACATCGGATGCTTTCTCCGAAAGGTAGGCCACGTCACGGTAAGGATCGGCTTACCAGCGTTACGCTTTTCGTTTTATCCGGCGATCCAGCCGGCCCTGGCATTTCTGCTCGAAGGGAAACCGCCGTCCCATCAGTTTTCGGGGAGGCCGCGGATGTTGCCGTAGACCTGTTGGGCCTGTTGGCGGCCTTCTGGGGTGAGTCGCAGCAAGTTGCCGTCCTGTTGAACATAACCTCGGGACAAGGTTCGTGCGATGACTTGAGCCACGCGCTCGTCTGGCCAATCCAAGTGCTGGTGGAGGTCCGCAACGGCTGCTTCGGTCGCTTCGGCGGCTGTGCCCTCATGCTGATAGAGATGGACGAGGAGCAGGATTTCTTCCAGGGTTTGCCGTTGGTGCCTTCGGCGCCAGAGTTGGACGAGCCAGCCACGATAGGGTGAAAGTAGAAATGCCAGCACCAGAAGCAATCCCAAAGCTGCTGCCACGCTACCAGCAGCGTTGGTGTTCCAGCGGGCCGCGGCCAGCGTTCCGAGGATCGAACCGATAACGCCGACTCCCACGGACCAGACTAGGACGCCCGACAGGCGTTGGGAGAGTAACAATCCGGTGGCCGCCGGCAGAACAAAGTACCCCACCACCAGCACTGGCCCAACCGCATCAAAGACGGCTACGGCTGTGACCGAGACCACCGCCATCAGGCCATAATGCACCAGGGCCGGCGAATAGCCCAGTACGCGCGCCAGTTCCGGATCAAACGTCGTGAGTTTCAATTCCTTGTAAAACAGCAGGCAAAGCAAAAGGTTGAGGACAACGACACCACCCAGGACTGCTACAGGCGGAATAGCTATTCCTCTCCAATGCCAGCGGGGGAGCAAAGCATATTCTGGCTGACCGACCAGCACGGCGTCCACGTCGAGGTGAATGTTGCGGGCGCCGAGTGAGACCAGGGCGACAGCTAATGCAAAGAGAAAAGGGAAGACCAGCCCAATGGCTGCATCCGCCTTCATCCGCCGGTGGCGCTGCAAGCTTTCCACCAGCACGACCGTGGCCAACCCGGTCAAAGCCGCACCTAGCAGCAGAAACGGAGAGTCCAAATCGCCTACCACGAAAAAGGCGACAACGATGCCGAAGAGCAAAGTGTGGCCGATGGCATCCGAGACCAAGGCCATGCGGCGCAGGACCAGGAACACGCCGGGCAAGGCACAGGCCGCCGCTGCCACCGCAAGCACGCAGGCCAGTTCCAGTTCAGGGGCCAGTTTCAGCTCCAGCATGATGACTCCTGCGAGTCGCTACCCAACGGCGAGACTCCTGCCGAACCCAGGCAGCCAGGAGTGATACGATCACCCACCCGCTGGCGCACAGCACGATTGTCGGCCCTGTAGGGACGCTGACATGCCGCCCAAGATAGTGAGCCAGGAGGGTACCCAGAATACCAGAGAGGGCACCGAAGAGGCCGGCCAGCAAGACCATGATTCCGAGACGGTCGGTCCATTGGCGGGCCGCTACAGCCGGGGCGACCAGCAAAGCCGTCATCAGGACAACCCCCACGGCCTTCAAACCGATGACCACTACAGTCACCGTTAGGGTCGTCAGACCCAGTTCGAGGAGGCGCACGGGCAGTCCCAATCCTGCGGCATACTCCGGATCAAAAGCCAGCAGCTTCCACTGCGGCCAGAAAGCCGCCACTACCAGCATGCTCAGAATAGTCACGGCGGCGATGATCTGCACGTCAGCATCGCGGAGCTGGGCTGCTTGGCCGAGGAGGTATCGATCCAAAGGGTGGCGTCCAGCATCCGGCACGTGAGTCAGGATGTGTTTGAGCAAGGCCAGACCCAAGCCGAAAGCCACCGCCATAATTCCTCCTTGCACGGCATCCAACGGCAGGCGGGTGTGGTGGTGCAGGCGGCTCGCGAGGGCCAAGGTGATCCAGCCCGCCACGGCGCCGCCCAGGAGCAACCCCAGAGGGCCGCGAATCCCAAGGAGAAAGGCAGCGGCTACGCCAGCCAAGGCAGCATGAGCTACGACATCTCCCTGCAAGCTCTGCCGGCGCAAGACTGCAAAACTTCCGGTCACACCCGCACTCGCTGCGAGCAGAGCGGTGCCTGCCATGACCGTCTCCAATCCCGGCGACCACCACTCCGTCATTTCCTTGTCCTTTCTGCCATCCCTGTTGGCTTCGGCTGACCCTTCGTCGAGTTTGGCTCTGTCACTTCTCCCAGCCGGGCCAACTCTTCCTTTTCCCAGGAACAGGACTCTTCAATCGGTTCCAGATGGACCATCACTTCCGTGCCGGGGAACTCGCGGCGCAGGGCTTCTTCCAGGCTGTGGACCAATTGATGCCCCGCGCGTATCGGCGTGGCTCCGGGAAGCAGCAGGTGGAACTCGACGAAGCGGCGTTGGCCAGCACGCCGGGTCCGCAGCATGTGGAACGTGGCTTCGCGGTCGCCCAGTTGCTGGCGGAGAACCTCCCGAATCCGCTCCTGTTCCGCTTCAGGTAATGCCCGGTCCATCAGACCGTGAAAGGAACGCACCACCAATTCACTCCCGGTCCAAATGATATTTAGACTGACACCCAAAGCGAGCAAGGAATCGATCCAGGTCCAGCCGGTCCACAAAACCAGGAGCAGGCCGGCCAGTACAGCCGCAGATGTCCAGACATCACTCATGAGATGCCGTCCATCCGCTTCCAGGACGATCGAGCCGATGCGTCGGGCCTCTTGGAGCAGTACTCGTGCGACCAGCCAGTTGATCGCCGCGGCGATAGCTCCGATAATCGTTCCAGTTTCTAATCCCTGCAACGGGACCGGTTGCCACCAGCGTTGCAAAGCATAAGCGGCGGTTCCAATGCCCGCCACGCCAATGAGGACCCCTTCCAGACCGCTGGAGAAATACTCGATCTTCTCGTGGCCGAAGGCATGGGTTCGGTCTGCCGGTCGGGCCGCATACCACACCACGATATACGCCGTGGCGGCTGCCGTCAGGTTCACCAGGCTTTCCAGAGCATCCGTGAGTAATCCCACCGAGCCGGTCCACCACGCCGCGCCTGCTTTCAAAGCCAAAGTCAGCACCGCTGCTCCGATGGACAGCACCAAAGGCCACCGTACCTGTACCGGTTCGCGATTGTCTGCCATGCCCTTGATTGTAGCAATTGTGGTACAGAAACGATGTGTTCCAGGAGGCTCAAGCGGGCGTTCTGGGGTCCCAACGGCTCACCTTTCCTTTCGGAATGCCCCCTCTGATGCTGTTCTCAGAATGCACACGAAGAGACGGGACAGCAACTAGCCCGGAGTTGGCACGCAGTCAAAGTCGCGTTCCCCTTCCAAGCGCCGATGTGCTAGATTATGGTCCAGTGCAGAAAGGGGATCGCTGTTTTTTCCTCGGTATCACTCCACGGAGCATGACGATGACGATGGAGGCTGCTCCCCGATCGGAACCGGCAGCGGCAGGTTCCAGCACACGGCTGGTGCAGTACCAACACTCTCAGGATTTCCCTGACTTGCTTGGACAGTTGGGTATTTCTCTGTTAGTGTCCACCTATCAGGCAGGGAAGGTGCTAGTCCTCGGCGAACGGGATGGAAAGCTGGACGTGCAGTTTCACACCTTCGAGCAGCCGATGGGACTGGCCGTCAGTCCGCGGATGCTGGCGGTGGGGACACGCCAGGCGGTGTGGTTTCTCGCAGCTCAACCGGCGGACCGGGGACTCTTGGAGGGATACGACGGGGGATTTCTGGCACGCCAGGCCCATTACACAGGCCCGATCCGATGCCATGATCTGGCGTGGTGTGGCGGCCAATTGTGGGTAGTCAACACCCTCTTTTCGTGTTTATGTACCTTGGAAGCCCAGTACCACTTCGTGCCGCGGTGGCGTCCCCCCTTTGTCAGTGACCTAGTGCCGGAAGATCGGTGCCACCTCAACGGCTTGGCTACAGATGGGCAGCAGCCCCGTTTCGTGACTGTCTTGGGACGCTGCAATGAAAAAGAAGGCTGGCGGGCCAACAAGGTGCAAGGCGGCTGCCTTTTGGAAGTGCCGAGCGGACAAGTCGTGGTCGAAGGGTTATCCATGCCGCACTCCCCGCGCTTGTATGGCGGGCAGTTGTGGGTGCTCAACTCCGGCTGGGGGCATTTGTCCCTGGTGGATGTGACGCGGGGTCAGGTGCAAGGAGTCGCGGCGGTGCCGGGATACACACGTGGCTTGGCCTTTCACGGTCCCTATGCCTTTGTGGGTTTGTCCAGAATCCGCGAAACCAACATCTTTGGCGGATTGCCGATTGGGGAGCGGCATGATGAACTCGTCTGTGGCGTGGGTGTGATCGAATGGCGTACCGGCCGTACCGTGGCCACCTTCATGCTTCGGAGCGGCGTTGAGGAAATCTACGATGTCCAGGTCGTGCCCCTACGCCGCCTGGCTTTATCTGGTCCTCATGCTGAAGAAGATCGTGCCCCTGTGTGCTGGATTGCTCCTCACCCCGGCACTACCCAACGCTGAAGAACCGTGTCCTGGACTCGCCCTCGCGGGTCTGTCCTCACCTATCCCTCCTCTACCTGCTCGAACTGCACGGACCGAGGCCCCCTGCTGATCTCTTACGCTCTGGAAAGCAATCCTCATCAGATCATCAGGCCGTAGAGCGTCAGGCAGAAGTTCATCATGCAGAACTCAGCTCTCAGGGAGGTTAGTTTCCCTTCCCCAAATCGGCAGCCAAATCGAGAACACCTGATGGTCTTGTCCAGATTCGACGGATGCCTTATGAAATGTCCGCCTGTTGTATGCCCGCCTGGGATGGAGCGGCAGAGAGGGAAGGCGGCCAGTGGATAGATCAGGGGTGGCGGAGCGAGAGGAGTTGTTCCGGAAGGCGGGCAGGGCTAGCGCTGAGGATTAGACATGGCGGTGATGCGGCGATATGAGCGGTGGCTGGTGGCAATGGCGGTGACGGCGGCACGGCGACCCGTGTGGACTCTGATGGCGACACTCCTGACCGTGACGGCAGCACTGGGGGCAGCCTGCTGGCAGTTGAAATACTTTCCCCAACGGGATGCCCTCCTCAGCGCCGACAACCCCTGCCAGAAGCGCTGGCTCCAGTACATTCAACGCTTCGGTGCGGACGAAGATGCTGTGATCGTCATCACGGGGGCCAACCCCGCCCGTCAAAAGGAAGCTGCGGATGCCGTGGCAGCACGCCTGACAGCCCGACCAGAACTGTTCGACCGGGTGTTTTATCGCGTGGACTTGCGGCCGTTGCAGTACCGAGCGCTGCTCTATCTGAGCGTGCCGGAACTGGAACAGTTGTGGGAAAGCATACGACACCTGGAGCCGCTTCTGGGGGAACAGGGAAGATGGGGGTGGCGGATGCTATCCATCCAGACACTCTTGAGCCGGGCGGCAGCAGCGCTCGTCAGCGATTCTCCTTCCAAAATGGATGCGCTTTTGCTCGCTCAGTTGCCGGCGCTGTTACGGGCTGGCAGCGCCCGGTTGCACGCAGAGAGCGGACCCCCACCTTGGCAATGGACCCCCCACCAGCAGCATCAGCAGGAGTCGTGGTCCGAGGCGCTCCAACAACCGCAGTACCTGCAAACGCCAGATGGAACAACAACGGTGCTGCTATGTCGCCTGGTGGGAGCGGATGCATCGCCCCAAGAGTCTCGCCAGGCGGTTGTCACCCTGCGTGCCCTTCTGGATGAAGTGCAAGCCGATTATCCCGATCTGACCTTGGGTCTGACGGGATTGCCGGTGCTGGAAAGCGACGAGATGACTCAGGCGGATCAGGATGCCCGGAGAGCGACGTTGATCGCCTTGCTGGGGGTGATCGCGCTGTATGCTTGGGTGTACCGCGGACTACGGTATCCGCTTTTGACGGTACTGACCTTGGTTATTGGTACAATCTGGGCTTTGGGCTGGGCCACCTGGACAGTGGGACATTTGAATATCCTGTCGGCGGCCTTTGCAGTGATGATGATCGGTGTCGGAGATTACGGGGTTTTGTGGGTGGCCCGTTACGATGAAGGACGGCAGCAGGGTTTGGCCCCTCTGGCCGCGATCGAGTATGCCGGCCGAATGGCAGGTCCGAGCATTGTCACTGCGGCGTTGACGACGGGAACAGCCTTCGGGGCATTGCTGGCGGTGGATTTTCAAGCGGTCGCCGAGTTGGGATGGATTGCCGGTTGCGGCGTGTTGTTCTGTGCCCTCAGTTGCTGCACGGTCCTCCCCGCCCTGCTCGTGATTAGCGAACGATGGTCGCAGAGAACAACTTCACGCGATGTAAGACAGGAGCAGCCCGCCCAATTGACCATTCCTCGACTGGTTCTGCCTCTGGCAGCGATATTGCTCGTCTTAGCAGGAGTTGGAATCGGGAAAATCCACTATGACCACAACCTCCTTCATCTGCAAGCCAGGAATCTGGAATCAGTTTATTGGCAACAGCATCTAAACACTCACGCTGCCGGGATGACCTGGGATGCTTTGAGTATTGCAGAGAGTCGAGAGGAGGCGGCGGACTTGGCCCAACGATACCGGGCGATACCGGAGGTCAACCACGTGGTGGAAGTGGCCTCACTGCTTCCGGGCGAGCAGGAGCGAAAACTGCCGTTGCTTCAGGAAATCCACCAGCGACTGCAACGGTTGCCGGAGGTGCCACCCCTTCCCGCTGTGGCCGTGGAGGCGGAGCGTGTGGTCCGCCTGGCGGAACAGGTAGCAGCGTTAGCGGCTGGAAGAACCGAATTGCAGGAGGCGGCCCGCCGGTTTGCCCAGAGAGTACGGGAAGCCCCAGAAGCGTCCCAACGCTTGCGTGACCTCGATCGCTGGTTGAGCGCTGAATTGTTTACAGGTTTGCGGCAGTTGCGAGAAATGAGCCACCCCGTCGCGGTGACGCAGGCCGACATTCCTGTGGCCCTACGGGAACGGTATGTCAGTCAGGATGGAGCATTCTTAGTGCGAGCGTTTGCACGCGAGGATTTGTGGGAGTATGCTGCACTGGAACGCTTCATTCAGGCCGTGGCCACTGTGGACCCTCAAGCCACCGGCAAGACGTTTCGCACTTATGAAGGATTGCGCCAGATGCAGCGGGGGTTTGCCTGGGCTTGCGTGTATGCCCTGGCAGTAGTGGCTTTCATCCTCTGGCTGGACCTGCGCCGCGGGTGGGCTTGGCTAGCCGCCCTGCTACCCTTAACGGCGGGCCTGCTGCTAACGGCGGGTACGATGGGGTGGTGCGGAGTGGACTGGAATCCTGCCAACTTGGTGGCTTTGCCCTTACTGCTGGGCATCGGTTTGGATAACGGCGTACATGTGCTCCATGACTACTTGCACCGACACGATAAAAGCCAGCCCTGGCAACTCGGACGGTCCGTGGCGCGCGGGATTATCGTGGCGGGACTAACGACTCTGATCGGCTTCGCAGCCTTGGCTCTGGCTCGCCATCGTGGTATGGCTAGTCTCGGCATCGTTATGTCCTTGGGCGTGGCCTGGTGCTTGCTAACCGCGGTGGTTCTGCTCCCGGCCCTGTTGCAAGAAAGTCAAAAGTTTCCCCACGGGCGAAGGCTGGGACTGTTGCGTACCTTCGCGGTGTTCCGCCGCTTGTTCCAGCGTGCCCTTTCGCTTCCGGTCCAAGCGGGCGGCAGTCGTACCGCCTCATGAACAGCCATTGGAACTCTGGCACCGGACGAGGGAACTGTCTCACCGAATCGCGTTCACTTCCCCGCTTTAATCCCGGATGTTGTGTGGCCATGATGTCATGGCGGTTGGAACGACAGCCACAGGGTTTCCAATTGCCGCCGTGTTTGGCCCCAATGGTGCCAGGTGGTTTCCGAGGGAATGTCCGGATGATCCAGCATCAGTGTGAGAAGATGGAGAGCGTGCTGAACCGTGGCGGCGTAGTGCTGGACCTGCTGCCGATACAAGTCAAAAGCGGCATGCCCCGTGGGTGGGCCATCGAGCCAGGCGATGATCTGTTCGGCATCCTGGAGGTGCTGCTGGATTTGTTCTCGCAGGTGAGCGAGGGTGGCGCTGTCCCGGCGGCTGGCGGGCCGGAGCAACTGAAGGACGGCAGCTCGCTCGATCGCTTCGAGTTGGGAAGGGCTAATCCGGCGGAGTCGCGGCACGACCTCGTGGTTGAATTGCTCCTGAGCTTCCTGCAGGCGGCGGCGTTCCTGTTCGAGATGGTAACGCTGACGCATCGCTGTCCAATCGGCGGACCAGTTCATAACAAGGAAAAGTCCTAAAAGCGGCAGCAGAGTGAGTACGCCAATGCCACCTCGGAGAAACCAACGAATCCTTGGATGTTGGCTCTGCCGCTCCGTCAACAGCCACGCTGCCCCCAGCGCACCCCAGAGAGCGCCGCCGAGATGCCCCGACCAACTGATTCCCGGCACCAAACCGAGCAGCAGATTGAGCAAAACGATACTGCCGAGGCGGAATAAAGCGCGCTGAAAAAGCAGCTCTGGCAATTGCGAGCGGTAGGTCAAAAGCCAGACAGCTAGAGCCGAGAGCAAGCCCCAGAGGGCAGCCGAGGCCCCCGCCAGGACCACCTCCGGTGTTATCGCCACGGCGACAACCACCCCGCCTACGCCACTGAACAGAAACAACCACAGCAGCCGCCAGCGTCCATATACCGTTTCGCCCTCTGCTCCCAATAAAATCAGGGCCAGAAGGTTCGCTAGGAGATGGAGTAGTCCAAAATGGGTGAAGTTCGCCGTGAGAAGGCGATACCATTGTCCGTGTACCAAATCCCAGCCGCGCACGGCTCCCAGACGGTGAACGGTGGCCACATCCTGCCCTGTGAGATAATCACGGATCGACAAGCCGTTCCACGCGGCCAGAACTAGACCAGTTAGAAAGACCAAGATACAGACTGCGGCGAGCAGCCAAATGACCAGGAGCGGACGCTGGTTAAGAGGAATGCTATCGAGCGAAGGTGGAGGAGAGGTTTCCGGGGGTTTCACCTGTGCCCCGCGCAAGGCTCGTCGCCCCGCTTCGGTGACTCGGTACCCCTGGCCGCGACCTTTGACCCACGTGACGACCTCAATCAACCCCGCCAGGCGCAGGTCAGTCAACGGGCCATCCAAGGCATCCCGTGCAATCCCCGTGCTGGCTGCATAGGTCGAGGGGAACCAGGGTTCATCCCCCTGCTGGGCGATTGCACGCAGCAGCGTTTCTGCGCTCGGCTCGGCAGGAGACGCAGGGCGAGACGGGTCTCGATGTTCTGCTGGGGTCATGAAGCGCATTATCATCCTGGAAGGTGGAAACGTCGATTACGGCAGATGCACTTCCCATCCAAGGGAAGAATGCCATCCCAGCCCAGAGAAAGAGATGAGAGGGGTGTATGGCTCCGGCTAGGGAGAGAGTGCAGATCGGGGCGAATGTGCGCGCGGCATTGGCCGCCCGACAGCCTGTAGTGGCTCTGGAATCTTCGGTGTTCGTCCAGGGTTTGCCGTCTCCTCAGCGGGAGGAGGCAGCGCGAGAAGTCCTGACAGCGATCCGAGCAGCCGGAGCGACTCCAGCCATCACCGCAGTGCTGGGTGGCATACCGTGGGTGGGATTGGAAGATGATCAGTTACAACAGTTGCAAAGTGCTGTGGGGGTGCGCAAAGCTGCTTGGCGTGACCTTGCTGCCTCGATCGCGGTGGGCCAGACAGCGGCCACAACGGTCTCTGCTGCTTTGGCCCTGGCTTCTGCCGTGGGTTTGAACGTGCTGGCCACAGGGGGCATCGGCGGGGTCCATCGCCGGATCGACACTGCCTCCCCCTCCCTGGACGTCTCGGCTGACCTGTTCGCTTTGACTCGCTTTCCTATGATCGTGGTGTGCAGCGGAGCCAAAAACCTGCTCGATCTGCCCAGCACTTGGGAATTGTTGGAAAGCCTGAGCATTCCTGTGGTGGGGTGGCAGACCGACCGTTTCCCAGCTTTCTACGTGTCCGATGCAGGTTTGCCTGTCTCTTGTCGCGTCGATACTCTGGCGGAAGTTTCCGCTCTCTGGACGGCCCATCGCCGATTCGCGGGAAGCGGACTCTTGCTGGTGCAGCCATGTCCGGAGGAGGCAGCCATTCCAGCGCCAGAATGCGAACGTTGGCTCGAACAGGCGGAGAGGGAAGCCCATCAGAGTGGCCAGCAGGGAGCAGCTCGGACGCCCTTTGTCTTGCGCCGGCTGGCCGAACTGAGTGGCGGGCGCACCTTGCTCGCTAATCGTGTCCTGCTTCAGGCTAACGCGCGACTCGCCGCTCAATTGGCCGCTGAGATTATGGCACCTTGGCCAGCAGCTTCGCCAGAATCGCCGCTCTGAAACCCCGTCGAGCTTCTCGCCACACATCGGAACAACTGCTCGCTGCGTCCACCGGACCCTTCACCCTTGCAAAACATTGTGTTACATTGATACAGTGAATGATGTGCAGGAAGCAGGGACAGGTGAGGACATAGAATAGTTTGTGTAGACCCGGATTGGCTGAGACACACCGGGGTCAAATCTGCATCGATGGTCACTTGGGACCGGAGGTAAGAAGCCGTGAGTATCGTGCGTGTTGGGATGTCGGAAGACCCGCGATTTGCTGAAGGGTATGAGGCGATCTTCGGCAAGAAGGATGGCAAGTCCAAAGGGAGTGGTCGCAACAACGGCAGCACCCCAGCAGGCGCTGGCACCTCCGCGACAGCTTCCAAGAAGTCGGCCAGCAAAGCGGCGTCAGGGGCTGCCAAAAGTGGGACCGCCCGGAACGCCAAGAGTGCCCGGTCCACACCCGCCCGCAAAAGCGGTAAAAAGTGATCGGCACTCGCTCCTTGAACCCCCTGCCCCTATTGCCTGAAATCTGACTGAAATCTGACCCCAGCGGACTCCAGGAGAAGCTTCCCGCGTGGGCAAAGCCCAGCCGATTCCTGCGCCAGTGAAGCTGAGCGCCGGAGTGCCGTTTCTTTGTGTTTGAGTTCGGTTTCGCACCGGTCTGATTCTACGGCAACGTTAGTTGCGGTTCAAACCGCTAGTCCGAGGCGGAGTCTCGTTTCCTGTCGGCGAGGGAAACGAAGTCATAGATTGTTTGATCGGAAGGATGGTTCCATCATCCGAGTGGTTCCATCATTCGAGTGTTTGGGGAAAGTGGGACGTAGTTATCCGATCCGAGGAGGTAGAGCAAAGGCATGAACACCAGCGTGACGTTCGCCGAGCTAGCGAAAATGTTCGATCATTCCTTGCTGCAACCGGTGCTGACCGATTCTGAGCTGGAGGCGGGTCTGGAAGTGGCCTTGCGCTACAACGTGGCGTCGGTGTGCATCAAACCGTATGCTGTGCGGCGTGCCGTCCGTCGTTTGAGTGGTAGTCCAGTGGCAGTAGGCACGGTCGTCGGTTTTCCGCATGGCAGTCACACGCCGCGGGTCAAAGTGTTTGAGGCGGAGGCAGCGATAGCTGACGGCGCCGAGGAACTGGACATGGTGGTCAACATCGGCAAAGTGTTATCGCGGGACTGGAATTACGTGGCGGATGAGATCGCAGCGGTGGTCGAAACCGCCCATCGCCAGGGGGCCAAGGTCAAGGTGATTTTCGAGAATTCGTTATTGCAGGATGAGCACAAACGGGAATTGTGCCGCATTTGCGGCGAGGTTCGAGCGGATTGGGTCAAAACGAGCACTGGGTATGGCAGCGGAGGAGCCACGCTGGAAGATTTACGTTTGATGCGGGAGTGCAGCCCGCCGTGGGTCCAAGTGAAAGCCGCTGGGGGAGTGCGTACACTCGACATGCTCCTTCAGGTGCGAGCCATAGGAGTCACTCGTGTGGGTGCAACAGCGACCGCCCAAATCCTGGAGGAAGCCCGCGAGCGATTCGGTGGCGGATGACCGCTGCTACGGGGCGGCCTGAGTCACTTCTTCCGTTCCGCTGGCAATTCCAGCAGAGCTACCGTGCCATCGTTCAGCGCAACAGCCAGGGATTCCCCGTCCGGGCTGAAAGCAGCTGTACGGATACTGCTCGAAAACTTCCAGGTGCGCAGCGGTTGAGGAGGAGCGGCGGGGTCCAACGCCCACAGCTTGACCTGCTCCTTGGCTGTGATGGTGATAAAGGTGCGCCCGCTCGGATTGACCAGTACCATGCGCACGCCCTCGGTTTTATCTGCGAACTCCTTCACCATCTTTCTCTGGGCGAAGTCTGCAATTTGGATCGTGCCTTTCTCGTCCGCGGCCACGACAAACTTGCCATCGGGAGTGATTCCCACGTCGGCAATCGGACCGGAGAAAAGAGACCAGGGAGCGGTCGGATTCTTGTTCTCGCCCAGGAACGCTGAGCGGACCTGCCCGCGTGAATCGCCGAAGATGGCTAAGTGGGCCGGCGTAATTGCTAGGGCGCGCAGTTCGGGAGTGGGAGACAAACTCCCCACTTGACGGCCCGTGGCGGTTTCGAAGAGGCTCAGGTGGTACTGGAGCGAAGCAACACCGCTGGGGTGACGTGCATGCCAAACGGCAAAACGCTGGCCTGTCGAGTCCGGAACAATCAGATAGGGAGCGCCGGTCTCAATGGTGCGGAGCAGTTGGGGTTGAGCAGCAAGCTTCCAGATCAGCAATCGTCCCTCTTTGCCGTCAGGGTTGGACAAGCCGACTGCAAGGGTGTCCGCTTGGAGGAAGCTCAAGGCATAGGGATTATCTCCCGCCGTGGTGGGAAGAGTGGCTCGCAAACGAGCATCCGCCAGATTCCAGACTTTGATGGTGCCGTCTGAGGCGGCGGTGGCCAGAGTTTGGCCGTCCGGGCTGAAGGCAAGGGAGAAGATCGGACCGCGGTGAACCTGCTCCTGTTCGGCTTGCAGAGTGGGTAACTCGAAGATCCGCAAGGTTCGGTCTTTTTCTACGCCGACGCTCGCCAGATAACGGCCATCCGGACTGAAAGCCACGGCGGATACCCAATCGGTGTGCCCTTGAAGTGTGCGGACCTCCGTGCCCGTGACGGTGTCCCACAGATGCACGAAAGTGTCGGCACCGACGGCAGCAAGATGGCGGCCATCCGGACTGAAGGCCACTCCGGTCAGGGGAGCCGTTGCCGAGCTGTTCCGGGAGGGGGAGTGGAGGCGAGCCAGAGGTTGAACGGTTCCCGTGTCCGTCACCTGCCAGAGCTGAATGCTGCCATCTCCGCCCACGGAAGCCAGCCGCTGGCCATCCCGGCTGAAAGCTAGGCCCGCGACACCGGCCCCATTGGCATTGGGCTGGCGGGATAGCTCTTTTGCGGTCGTGCTCGCCCCGTCGAGGATCACCAGTGTCCCATCCGCCAACCCGACGGCTAGATGGTTTTTTTTACCTGGACGGATAGCCACGGCGCACACTGCGGAACGGCCATTCCAAGTCCACACAGCTTGGCCCTGTTCCAGATTCCACCAACGTGCGGTTTTGTCGGCGGCACCGCTCAACAAGTGCTGGCCGTCTGCCGCCACCGCGAGCGCCAGAATGGCCGAGGTGTGCCCGCTGAGAGTCCGCACCGGCTTGCGCTGTTCGAGGTCCCAAATGGCGATATGGCGATCCCCCCCAGCCAGAGCTACCCGGCGGGAATCGGGGAAGAACTCCAGCGTGGTGATGGGTAGTGTCGCGGCGGGAAAATCAGCCAGCAATTTCCCAGCGGCGGAATCGTAGAGGCGGAGGCGGCCATCGGCCCCCGCAGTGGCTAAGCGCTTGCCATCGGGACTGTAGGCCACCGCCCAGAGCGAATCTTTCGCATCCTGGAAAGCACGGTGCTCGTCGCTTTGCTGTAGCGGCCAGAGACGGATGGTCCCGTCTTCGCTCCCGCTCGCTGCCCAGCGACTATCCGGACTGATTGCCACTGCGGTGACAGCCTGGGCATGGCCTTGCCACAAGCGGAGTTGTTGCCGGGAGGCAAAGTCCCAGAGGCGGACGGTTCGATCCCTTCCCCCAGTCACCAGGAACTTACCATCCTGAGACGTGGCCAAGGCATAGACGGCCCCTTCATGGCCTTGGAAATCTTCGCCATCGCGCATGCCTGCCTTGTCGGCCCCCGCGTCTTTGAGCCGGGGCAAGTACAGCACCTGAACCCGTCCCTGACGTCCCCCGATGAGCAGCCGATCTTGGACCGAACACGCTAGCCCGAGAACTTCGCCCCCCTCCAATGCTGTCATGCCGAGGAGCAGTTGTTTATTATCTAGGGCATACACTCCAATTTGTGCATTGCTGTCCCCCAAGGCGATCAAAGACCCATCCTTGTTCCAAGCCACCCGTTCGATGCGGGCATTGCGGGACGGTACTGTCCAGACTTCCTGACCGGTGGTAATGTCCACGAGGCGCAGCACGCCGTCATCTCCCCCCACTGCGAGGAGCGTGCCTTGCGGGTGGAAGGCCAAGCATTTGAGAGGCCGATCGGTTTTCAATTGCAACAGGGTTTTGAGATGTTTGCCACTCGCTGCCTCCCAGAGGTGGACTTGATTGCCGCTGACCGAGGCAATCCACTGGCCGCGCGGGTGGAAGGCAGCATCGCTGGCCTGGAGGACGTTCGTCATCCCTTTGCCGCTGCGTGTCGGATCATCGCTCTGCGAAAGATGCCCGCGATAGCAGATCAACTCTCGGCCATTGTCCAAGTCCCAGATTTTGACGGTACCATCGCGTGAAGCCGAAACGAGGCGCCGGCCATCGGGGCTGAAGACCAGGCTATTGATCCGGTCACCGTGCCGCAAACGGGACTGAAGTAATACCCGACGGACGTGGGGAGGCATATCAGGTGGCATGTAGGGCAGGCGCCAGCGGGCCTCACGCCAATAGCGGATGGCCAGATCAGTACGGCCTGCTTGCATCGCCGCTTGAGCACGTTCTGCCCATTCCTCCGCCGCCTGCAATGCCGCCTCACCCCATCCCTGTTGCCGGGCTTCCTCACGCTCCCGCTGATACTGGCTTTGCCACTGTTGCACCGGCGGGGTAGTAGCCGTCGGTTCCTGGCTGGGGGCAGGCGCCCGGTATGCTAGCCCTGCTGCTAGGACCAGAACCGTCCCTACTACAATCCCTTTTCGTCTCGACTGGAATGTTCCGCTCATGATAGCTCCCTGCCTGGCTCAACCTTTCCGTCCCAATATCTGCAAGGGGGACATAGGTGCTGACGAATCAGATCGCCGGGGACAACAGTTTCTTGGGCATCCCCCTCCGAAAGCCTATCGCGCCAATACACCGGTACGCCCACAGGAGGAAGTGTGCGGCCCTGCTCATCCAACATCGAATCGGGTCGCTGGCGGCTTACTGCTTTCGCTACAGGAGAGTCAGTTCGTATGTCGCGGAAGCCGGACCGGACCCGGACGCTTTCGGACGGTACAGACCACGTTCGCGAATATACTCCTCCACCGCTCGCGGTACCAAGTAACGGATGCTCCAGCCTTGGGCCACGGAGCGGCGCAATTCCCGGCTGGCAATCTCGATCAACGGACAGGCAATGTAATGCAGCCGCACCTGACCGGCGTTTACCGCTATGGCTTCGGCCAAGCGTTCGGCAGTCCACAACATGACCCCTGGACGGGGAGCGACAAGTAAACCCGCCTGGCTCACAATCTGCTGAGGCTGGTACCACCCTGGCAAGTCCGCCAGGCTGTCCGCTCCGAGTATCAAAAAAAATTCGTGATCCGGGTGGCGCTGTCGCAAGTGGGTCAATGTTTGCACCGTATAGCCAGGGGGCGGAAGTTCCTTCTCAATCCGTTCGATCCGGAAGTGCGGATGCCCGGCGGTGGCTAACTCCAGCATATCGCATCGTTGTTCAAAACGGGTCAACGGTTGCTCCCGTTTGTGCGGCGGATGGGCGCTGGGTACAAACCAAACTTCATCCAACCGCCCCTGGTCCCGGCTTTGCTCCGCCAGGATCAGATGACCCATATGCACAGGATCGAACGTTCCGCCGAATAGTCCGATGCGCATGATCAAACAGACTGCATGACGGGGGGATGGGATCCCTCCTTCGGCCCGCTGGATTTTTAGTATATCAACAACGCCTCCTTTTGCGGGTGGAGCATGCCCTCATCGCTGAGCTGTTCCCAACACGAAAAGCCTGTTCGGGCCAAGGGCGGGGGGAGGAAATGATACTGGGATCTCAAAAACTTCCAGGAGATGGAACAGATACCCCCATGCATTCCGGTGATCCTGATGAGCGGAAATCTGGAACCGCTGAACCCTCGGATGAAGCCGAACAAGAGCTAGCGCTGTTCCGGCAGGCCCAACAGGGTGATTTCGCCGCCTTTCAGCAATTGATTCAGCGCTGGCAGGATCACGTCTTCACCTTGGCCTATCGCATTTTGGGCCAGCGGCAGGATGCCGAGGATGTGACCCAGCAGACCTTCTTGAGCGTCATCGAGCATCTGGAACAGTTCCGCGGCGAGTCCTCAGTCCGGACATGGGTTTTGCGGATTGCGACCAATCATGCCCTGCAATGGCTGCGGCGGAAGCGTTCCCGTCCGGCAGTCTCTTTAGATACATTGGTGAACGAAGAGGAGGATCGTGCGCCGTTGCCCCATCCAGAATACATCGCGCGCTGGCGAGATGACCCGCAGCGCTTGGTCCAGGATCGCGAAGTCCGCCAGCTTATCGACCAAGCTCTCAGCGAACTGGATGACAAATACCGCGTGGTATTCGTGCTCCGGGACATCGAAGGCTTGAGCGTACGCGAGACGGCGGAGATTCTGGGCATCAGCGAGAGCAATGTCAAGGTTCGCCTGCTGCGTGCCCGCTTGCAACTGCGGGAGCGACTGACTGCCTCCTTGGCGGATCCCTCGACGCGTGTGTTCCCGGATCACAGCCACCATGCGGAGCAACTGCCGCCTCCAACAGCCTCGTTGCCCCCATCGCCGGATGAGCGGACGCCGACAGATCAGGCTCGGAGGGTGTTCCCAGACTGACCGACGGTTTGTAACGGAATCCTGATAGTGAGCATCCATCCCAACAAATGCTTGAGGATTCGCTTCCCATGACCTGCGAGGAATTGCTTCAAGCCCTGAATGAATATGTGGATGGTACGCTGGACTTGTCCCAGTTGGAATGCCAGCAGTTTGCGGAACATCTCAAGGGATGCCATCCGTGCCAGGTGGTGGTGGATACAATCCGGGGAACGATCCAGTTGTATCGGGCGGGCGAGCCGTACCCTTTACCGCCGGAGTTTGCCACCCGCTTGCAGCAATTGTTACAAGCCCGATGGCAGGCCAAATTCCCCGCAAGTGCGCCTGCTGGCACGCCAAGGCGCTGACCGGTCCATAAGGATACTAATGCCACCACACGGATTGCTTGCCCCAACCGTTCCGAGGCGTTGTATCTGAAAAATAAGACATGAATCTTGTGTTCCTCACATAGCGGGAAATCTTTCAAGACCAACGGGAAATGCTTCAAAACCGTCAGGGGGTCAAGGGTTATGCTGTCCCTCTCCTCATCTGGGCCTTCCGAGTCAGTGACGAGTGTTGTTTCTTCCTCCGGGGACACCTCATCGGGGGAAGTGGTAACGCATCGTCGTGCGGAAGAACGAGGGAAACAGCGGAATTGGCTACGCACTGTATTGTGGTGGTTTGGTGTTGTCGGAACGACCAGCGCTCTGGCTATGCTGCTGTTGATATTGGCCGGTTTTTTCCACCCCAAGGTGGCAGTGCCTCCCGGTGACGGGGAGACAGAGGAGGGAAAAAATGATGGTCAGGCGATCCCAGGGGAGCGGATCGCAACGGTGCGGGTGGTCCGTCGTCCGCGCTGGGAATCCGCCGTGGGTACGGTCCGTCCGGTCCATGAGGCCGCGGTAGCATCCAAGCTACTGGCCAAAGTAGTCGAGGTGCGTGTTCGGGCAGGTCAAGCGGTGCAGAAGGGAGAGGTGCTGGTTCGTTTGGACGATGCCGACCTTCAGGCACGAAAAAAACAGGCGGAGGCAGCCTTGCAAAGTGCTCACTCCCTGCTTCAACAGACTCAAGCCGACTATGAGCGTGCCGCTCAGCTTTTGCGCAGCAATTCGATTGCCCGATCTGAGTTCGATAAAGCCGAAGCCGCTTGGCGAGCGGCGCAAGCGGAGCGGGAACGCCTCCAGCAATTGTTGCGCGAAGCCGAGGTGCTGCTGGAATACACGATCATCCGCTCTCCTATCGATGGAATTGTCACCGACAAGCGGGTTGAGGTCGGTGACACTGTGACGCCAGGTCAGGTAGTGCTCACCGTGTATAATCCTGCCCGAATGCAACTGGTGGTGACAGTCCGGGAATCCCTAGCCCAGCGGCTTCGCGTCGGGCAGAAGATCCGGGGGCGCCTGGAATCCCTGGACTATGAATGCGAGGCGACAGTCAGCGAGATCGTTCCAGAGGCCCAGACTGCCAGCCGTTCCTTCACGGTTAAAGTAGTTGGTCCCTGTCCGCCGGGAGTTTACAGTGGCATGTTCGGACGCATATTCCTCCCTCTGGAAGATGAAGAGGTGTTAGTAATACCTCCTGCAGCCGTACGGCACATCGGTCAACTGACCATGGTGGAAGTGCTCAGCGCTGGCCGTGTTGTTCGGCGGAGTGTGCTCCTCGGACGGCAGTTGCCGGAAGGCTATGAAGTGCTTTCCGGCTTGCGAGAGGGAGAACAGGTTGTGCTGCCTGATTCCCAGAAGGAAATCTCCTCATGACTGCGCCCCCGGTAGATACCTCCCCCTCGAACTCGCCCGGACACGATTGGCTGTCACGGATAGTCCGGCTGTTCCTGGAATCGAAACTCTCGCTACTGCTGATCCTGTTTTCCCTGCTAGTGGGAATGGTAGCCCTGTTAGTCACTCCACGGGAGGAAGACCCGCAAATTGTGGTTCCACTGGCGGATGTGTATATCAGCTTCCCTGGTCATACTGCTGAAGAAGTGGAACAGTTGGTGTCCACTCCCCTGGAAAAACTACTGTATCAGATTGATGGGGTTGAGTATGTCTACAGCATGTCACAAGACGATCGGGCGATTGTCACCGTTCGATTTTACGTGGGTGAGGATCGGGAACGCAGCTTGGTCAAGTTGTTCAAAAAGATCAATGAGAATTTGGATGTGATTCCGCCAGGCGTACAAGGATGGGTAATTAAGCCGGTGGAAATCGATGACGTACCGATAGTGACTTTGACCTTAACAGGGGCAGAGAGTTTTACCCTCCGGCGTGTCGCTGAGGAAGTAGCCCAACGTTTAGCGGTGATACCAGATGCGTCGCGCGCCTATGTCATAGGAGGCCGACCGCGCATAGTGCGGGTGGAATTGGACTTGGATCGTTTGGCAGCCTATCGTGTCAGTGCATTACAGGTCGAGCAAGCCATTCGTGCAGCGAATATCCAGATGACGGTAGGCCAGTACCAGCGTCAGGACCGTGTCATCGCGGTAGAGGTGCAGCATGCCCTCCGACAGTCAGTGGACCTTCCAGCTTTAGTGGTAGGTGTGAACGAGGGCCGGCCTGTGTTTCTCCGCGATGTGGTCACAGTACTGGATGGTCCCGCCGAGGTGGATAATTATGTGCGCTTCGGTTGGGGTCCAGCTCGTGACTTTGCCCCGCATCCTCAGGCTCCAGGCACGCTTTTGACGCCGCGCGCCTCTGGCCCCTACGACGGGCAAGGGTCTCAAGAACCCGTTCCTGCTGTCACGATTGCTATCGCCAAGAAGAAAGGCGTTAACTCGGTGACCTTGGCCCACGCTGTTCTGGAGCAGACCCGCAACCTCCATCGGCAAGGCGTCATTCCCGATGATATCAGCGTAGTTGTCACGCGCAACTATGGCCTAACGGCGGATGACAAGGTCAACGAATTGATCGAAGCTTTAGGGGTTGCCGTTCTAATCGTCCTAGCCTTGCTCACGCTGACCTTGGGTTGGCGGCCGGCTCTGGTGGTAGCCACGGCTGTACCCGTCGTCTTCGGCTTGACCTTAGCCGTCAACCTTCTCTTCGGCTACTCCATCAATCGGGTGACGCTTTTTGCCCTGATTGTTGCCTTGGGATTGTTGGTGGATGACCCCATCGTTGATGTGGAAAACATTGCCCGTCACTTTGAGTTGCGCCGCCGGGCCTCACATGAGATCGTGCTGCAGGCTGTGGCAGAAATCCGTCCGCCGCTGATCAGTGCGACTCTGGCCGTCATTGTCAGTTTCCTGCCCCTGTTTTTCATCACTGGCATGATGGGTCCATATATGGCCCCTATGGCCCTGAACGTACCTGTCTCCATGCTAATGTCGATGGTGGTCGCTTTTACCATTACCCCTTGGCTAAGCTATTATTTGCTCCGCGGCTCGGTCCGGAGTACACCCAGCGGTACTTCTGCCTCCGCGCCGGAACCCTCCATCTCAACAGATGATATCCACGATCCAGAAGTGTTACGCCGGTCTCGCTTGTACCGGGGTTTTCATAGGCTAATGGCTCCTTTGCTGGCAGTGCGCCGTCGCAGTTGGCTGTTTCTGGCCCTGATGGGTTTATTGATGGCGGCGGCATCCCTACTTGCCCTGACCCGTGCAATTCCCCTGAAAATGCTCCCCTATGACAACAAGAATGAGTTGCATCTGATGCTGGACCTGGACGAAGGGACGACGTTGGAACGGACTGATGCTGTGGTTCGTGAATTTGAGCGCTTGCTGCAAACGGTGCCGGAAGTGGTGCACATCACCAGCTATGTTGGCGTTCCTGGTCCGATCGATTTCAACGGCTTGGTTCGGCACTACTATTTACGCCGCGGTTCGCATCAGGCGGACATCTGGATCGAGTTGGTTCCCAAGAAATACCGGCACCAGCAAAGCCACGGGATCGGCTTGCGCTTGCGGGAGAGATTGACCTCCTTGGCCCGGCAGCACGGTGCGCGGCTCAAACTGGTAGAGACGCCGCCAGGACCTCCTGTGCTGGCCAGTGTGGTGGCGGAAATTACGGGCCGTGCGGATCACTCTTACGAAACGTTGTTGGAGGCCGCACGAACTGTGGCCGCTCGCCTTGCAGTCGAACCAGGTTTAGTCGATGTGGATGGGACTTGGGAAGCGCCCGTGGATAAGTGGCTATTTATTCCGGATCAAGAAAAGGCCGCCTTGCATGGAGTTAGCATTGCCCAGATCGCAGACACACTCCGCCTGGGATTGCGCGGCGCGGATGATCAGGTCATCCATCAGCCCCAAGAACGGCAACCCTTGCGTATTCTCGTTCAATTGCCCCGTTCGGACCGTTCCAACCCTGCGGAATTAGGTCGATTGTTGGTTTCCACTGTCGCAGGTCACATGGTTCCCCTGGCGGAACTGGGCCGCTGGGAACGCGGGCGAGTCGGCCAAACAATCTATCATAAGAACCTGGAACGCATCGTGTACGTGTGGGCGGAGACAGCCGGCCGCACCCCCGCGGAATGCATCCTGGATGTGCAGATGGATCAGCGGCCCCAAGAGGAGTTGCTCACCGAGCCGGCCGTCTCCAAAGTTGGCGCTGGTTGCCTCAGTAACGCCTCGCCCCGTTCGCTCACTCAACGGACGTTCTATCGCAACGGCGGAGGGATTCTCTGGAGTGTGCCTGAAGGCATTCGAGTCAACTTTGCCGGTGAGGGAGAATGGGATATTACCCTCGATGTCTTTCGAGATTTGGGACTCGCGTTTGCCGCGGCGATGGCCATGATTTACGTCATCCTCGTAGCACAGACCCAGTCGTTCCTCTTACCGGTGATCATCATGTTGGCGATCCCGCTCACTGCTATTGGTGTGCTGCCGGGTTTTTATCTCCTCACTCTCGTAATTGGGGATACGGTGGGCGGCTACGCAGATCCGGTCTATTTCACTGCTACTGCCATGATTGGAATGATCGCCTTGGCCGGAATTGTCACCCGGAACTCGACAATCCTCGTCGATTTCATCGAACAAGCCATCCGTCGCGGGCGGCCGCTCGAAGCTGCGGTGATTGAAAGTTGTGCCATCCGCTTACGTCCGATCTTCCTCACGGCAGGAGCAGCAATGCTGGCAAGTTTGCCCATCACAATCGATCCGATCTTCTCGGGTTTGGGCTGGTCCATCATATTTGGTTTGTTGGCTTCGACAGTGTTCACGTTGTTTGTCGTGCCCATTACCTATGCCTTGGTCTTCGGTCGCCGGAACAAAACATCTCACATAGCAGGATGAGGCAACTATGGTACAATGGAGCAAAATCCCTCCATCCGTTAACCCTTCAGCAGAGGGATGATTCAGGACTCCTCGCCCTTGGAGCAAGGCGTGCGGAAGGGGGCGTAAGGCGGGTCAAAGCTTCCCGTCCTAGGGGACGGGATAAGGTACAACGATTTCCGGACATGAGGTCAAGTTTGAGGTCAAATCGCATGGAAACCAACCGAGGGCACGCGGGACAAGCAGAGGGGAATGGGGAACAGGAAGAGAGAGGGCGGCAGGGTCGATTGCCGGCCCCCGAAGCATTGCTAGCGGACCTCAATGAGGAACAGCAGCGCGCTGTCACGCACGGGGAAGGACCGCTCTTAGTGCTGGCGGGAGCCGGTAGCGGCAAGACACGGGTGATTACCCGCCGCATTGCTTGGCTGCTGGCTATGGGTATTCCCGCCGAGCGAATCCTGGCCATTACTTTCACTAACAAAGCAGCTCAGGAAATGCGCCAGCGGGTCGAGCGGCTGATTCCTGGCCATCGCGTCTGGATCGGCACCTTCCATGCTTTCGGAGTCCATCTGCTCCGGCAGTTCGGAGATCGTTTGAGTTTGTCCCGGTCCTTCACCATCTACGATGTCGATGATCGGAATGCCTTTCTCAGGGCGACGATGGAAGCGGCAAGACTGGATAATTACCGGTATCGGCCCGAGGGGATAGCGTCCGCCATCAGCAAAGCCAAGAATCAGTTGCGCTCACCGGCTGACTACGCCCGATCGGCTGTGGATCATTTCGCTCAGGTCGTCGCGGAAGTCTACCCGCTCTATGAGCGCCGCCTTCGACAAGTCCAAGCGGTGGACTTCGATGATCTGCTCTATCTACCGGCCCTGTTGTTGCGCGAGCACGAACAGATCCGCAGCCACCTGGACGATCGCTATCGCTTCATTCTGATCGATGAATATCAGGACACGAATCTGGCGCAATACGAGATCGTGCGGCGCTTGTCCCAGGATCACCGCAATCTGTGTGTGGTGGGCGATCCGGATCAAAGCATCTATCGCTGGCGCGGCTCGGATATTCGCAACATTTTGGATTTTGAGCGGGATTTTCCGGATGCCCGGGTGATCCATCTGCCGCGGAATTATCGGAGCACGGGAGCGATTGTCAGTGCGGCCAATCGTCTGATTGCACACAACAAGCAACGGAAGAAGAAGGAGTTGCGGACCGAGAATGCTTGGGGGGTGCCGGTACGAGTTTGGACGTTCCGAGATGGTCTAGACGAGGCGGACCAGGTCGTGCGGCGGATCAAGGAAACGGTGCAGGCAGGACGCTTCCGCTACCGCGATCACGCCATCTTTGTACGGATCAACGCGCTGACGCGGGTGCTGGAAAGCGCCTTCGTCCGTCACGGGGTCCCATTCCAGATCGTCAAAGGGTTTGCCTTCTACGAGCGCAAGGAAAATAAGGATGTGCTTGCCTACCTACGTCTGCTCGTCAATCCTCAGGATGATGTCGCTTTTGAACGGGTGGTCAACGTGCCGGCGCGGGGGATTGGCGAAACTACGATCGAGCGTTTGCGGAACCTAGCGGCGGAGCGGGGTTGTTCTCTGTTGGCAGCCGCCGCTGAGGCAGGCCGTTGTACCACCATCAAGGCAGCTTCGGCCCGTGCCTTGACCCAATTCCACCGCCTCATCACAGAATTGCGGACCCGTTTGGACCTGCCGCCCCATGAATTGATCGATCTCGTTCTTCAACGCAGCGGTTATGAACAAATGTTGCAGTCTTCCGAGGATCCGGACGATCAGGAGCGGCTGGCCAACGTCCAGGAACTGGTGACCGCAGCTCGCCAATTCCACGAATTGAATCCTCAAGCCGGCCTGACTGGTTTTCTGGAACAGGTCGCTCTGGCTTCGGATGTAGATGGCTGGGACCATGAGGCGGACCGCGTTTCCGTCATGACCTTGCACGCCTCGAAAGGCTTGGAGTTTCCCGTGGTGTACATTCTGGCTGTGGAAGAAGGCTTGCTTCCGCATGAACGCGCCTTGCGCGATGAGGCGGAACTGGAGGAGGAACGCCGCCTCTGCTTTGTCGGGATGACGCGGGCCATGCGGGAATTGCACTTGTGCCATGCCCATTTGCGAGAATACCGGGGCGTGATCCGCTGCGCTATCCCCTCCGGTTTCCTGGATGAGTTGCCTCGGGATCAAGTGGAGTGGCACGATCTGACCAGCACCGATTCGAACTCAACCCGGCCAGGCGATCGGCCGATCGTGTATGCTCCGCCGCCCTCGTTGCCTCCTGTGCCTTCCCTGCCGTCGTCTTCTGCTTCCGATCTGTCCGGAAGCCGCCGAGGAGGCAAGTCCATTTTACCGCCTCTTCACAGATCCGCTGCTAATGGAGAGGCCGTGGAAGGGTTGGCTCCCGGAATCGTCATCCAGCACGAACAGTTCGGCATCGGTCAGGTCGTGGCAGTCAGTGGCTTTGGAGCCCAGCAACGGATGAAGGTACGTTTTCCCGCCCACGGGGAAAAGACGTTACTGGTAGCTCAGGCTCCCTTCCGCATCCTCAATCGCCGTTCCGGTAGCTGACGCCCAGGCGAGACCTTCGGTCTTGCTGGGATACTGTTCCTTCGGTGACGCGGCACTTTGTTTTCCGGGATTGCCCCCTTACCTTCCGGGACTGCACACTTCCTTTTCGGCGGCTATAACGTCTCCCCGGAGAGCCACACCCGTAACCCTGCCAGCAGCCCCTTGATGGTGCTGGCGTCGAACCAGGGCCGGACACTTTGGAGAATCCCAGCCATGTTTGTACTCAGCGCTTTTGCGGATGAAATCTCGGCGGATCCGCGGGAACAGATCGCTGTGTTGCAGAAATGCCGCATCCGTTATGTGGAGTTCCGCTCAGTTTACGGGACCAATTGTCTGGCCTTGAGCGATGCGCAAGTCCGCGAATTCAAGAAGATGCTCGAAGATGCGGGGATTGGGGTGTCGGCCATCGGTTCGCCCATCGGCAAGGTACCCATCGATGCACCCTTCGAGGAACATCTGCGGAAGTTTGAGCGGGCCATCGAATTGTGCCAGATGATGGGCACGCGGAATATCCGCATTTTCAGTTACTATCCGCCAGGGAATGATCCCCAATTCGACCCGAACCGCTGGCCGGAATATCGGCAGGAGGTGATCCGGCGCATGCAGGTGAAGGCCGAGCGGGCGGCCCAAGCGGGTGTGGTGCTGTTCCACGAGAATGAACACCGCATCTATGGCGATTCACCCGATCGCGTGCTGGACGTGCTCCAGAGTGTCAACAGCCCGGCGTTGCGGGCGGCGTATGATGCGGCCAACTACGCCTACTGCAACTACGATCCGGTGGAAGGGTGGGAGAAGACGAAAGCCTACACAGCGCACCTGCATATCAAAGATTGGAAGAAGGGGGGCCACGCGGCGGGTCATCATTACGGGGTCCTAGCCGGGCATGGCGATGGCTGCATAGCTCATAGCATTCGGGATGCAGTGGTACGGAACTATCATGGGTATGCAGTTCTCGAGCCGCATCTGCGCGGCGGCGGGCCCACGGGAGGCATTACCGGACCGGACCTCTTCCCCTGTGCCGTTGAAGCCTTCCGCCTTCTTCTCCAGCGGTGCGGCGGACAGGAGGGTTGATCTCCTGCCATCGAACTATGGCCCGCAGTGTTTGGATTAGGCGTAAAATCCAGCAAAAGTTTGTACAGGACGGGGCCGAATCGCTCTCTGGAAGTCGGAACTTCACAGGCGAGAAGGGGATCATGCCGACGGTCCATGTGCGGGTGACGGCGGCCGATACCGGCGAAGCTCTACCGGTGCGGCTGCGCCTTGTGCGGACAGATGGCCGGGAATGCGTGCCGCTGGGGTACTATGCGGATTTCCCGACGCAGCGCCATGAGGATGTCGGAGGCCGGGTTCGTGTGGGGCACGAGCGCTGGTACTACATCGATGGGAGCTGCGAAATCCCCTTGCCGGGAGGAGAACCGCTGCGGCTACAAGTGGCGGCGGGACCGGACTACCAACCGCGGGATGAGATGCTGACCCTGGGTACCGGCCAGCTCACTTTGCGGCTGGTTCTCCATCGCCGCTGGAATCATCGTTCTGCCGGCTGGATGGCTCTGGACTTGCGTTGTCACGACATAACGCCGCATCTGGCTTTGTTAGAGGCTGCTGCCGAGGGATTGGATGTTGTGCAACTGTTGGCTCGCCGCATATCCTTTCTCAGCCAGGATGGCCATACCTATGACATCATTCCTCATTTGGCGGCCTTCAGCGGCCAGCATCCGCTGCTGAGCCGTCCTCAAAGCCAGGTCTATGTCAACACCCTCAATGAACATCCGGTGTTGGGGCGCTTGGCGTTGCTCCACGCCCACCGTCCCATCTTCCCGCTAGTGTTCGGGGAGGATGCCGGAGATGACTGGAGCCTGGGAGACTGGTGCGATCAGTGCCACCGTAAGGGGGGACTAACCGTCTGGGTCGATGCCTTTGAGGCGACGACCCTGGCTGGACTGCGCGGTGGAGATGCCCTCCTGTCTGCGTTGCTGGGACAATTGGATGCCATTGAGGTGAGCGCTCAGCCGCGGCACACACCCCTCATGCCGTGGGTCTATCACCTCTGGAACGCCGGTGTGTTACTGCCCCTGATTGGAACATCCGCCAAGGAGTCAAATCGCCAGGTGCTGGGGCAGGTCCGCACCTATGCTTATGCACCGGATGGGGACTGGGTGGCAGCGATCAAGACGCGACAGTGTTGCGTCAGCGATGGACCGCTCTTGCGGTTGCAGCAAGACGGAGATCGGATTTGCGCCTGGACGGAACCACGGGAAGAACATGCGGTGGTCGAACTCGTGGCAGATGGTGAGGTCATTGCGCGGGGGGCAGGTCAGGCGACGGCAGCAGTGCCGGCTGCCAGTTGGGTGGCGGCCCGCTTAGGCGGTCATCGCGTGGGACACACCGCTCCGATTCCGTTGCGCGCCGAGTTTTCCCGCCGGGAGTCAGCGGCTGCCTACCTCCGCCCGCTGATTGAACGGACCCGCGAATGGATCGTCTCCCACGGTCGGTTCAGCCAGCCTCAGCGACGGCAGGCTTTGCTGGACCGGGTCGCCGCCGCCCTGGCGCGCCTGGAGCAACCGCCATCCTTCACCTCGCCGACTCCGACAGGTTAGTCATACAATTTCGGTGCTGTGATCCGCACCTCGAAGGCAGATGGCGGTGACGCTACCGGCTCCGCATCAGAAAGTAGAACCCTGCTCACTTCCCGCCGGATTCTGCCGGGGTGGCACCTTGGGCCTGACCCTTAATCTGGAAGGTGAAAGATCGCAGGCGGCCTTTCTCGGAGACATACATGTGCAGTTGCCCTTCAAACGGGCCGGGGCGGGAGACATCCACTATACACTCCAGCTCTTCTGTGGTGCGACCAGGAATCTCAAAGGGGGCCTCGCGCTTCGGACCGAAGCGACAATTGCGGTTTCAGCAGCCCGGCAATCCCACCACCTGCACCGGTTCGCGATGCGGATTGTGCAAGATGAAAGTGACCGCACAGGTACCGCCCGCCGGGAACTCCGGGAACTCCATCTCCGTCACCGGCACTGTAAACTCGCGCGGTATTGACTGGTCATAGACCTCGTAGGCTGCGGCGCCGAGAAATGACAGTCCGCCGAGACCGCACACCACCGACAAAATGCGTGCGAACATAACCTCTCCTTACCGTTTAGCTCCACCCCTGGTCCCTTGATATGTCCGCTGGCCAAAGGTTCGAGCTGTGCCTTATGTGATGCCCAACGGAATACTCGCTCATTATAATGCTTCGCTCTGACCTCTTGCAACCATCTTTTCTCACCGTTCGTTTACCGGGTCTGACCAGAAATTCTGGCGGCGCTAAGCTGGGATTTTGGCTTGAATTAGCCAGTAGGCCTGCCACTGACCCGATTGCTTGAGAGCCTCCAAGGCCATCACGGCCTCGGCGTTCCGGGCATCCCAACGCCGACCACGCCCCTTGAGCCGAGCCGTCAGCGCCTTGCAGCACGACTCCGTCGGACCGCTCCCCAACTGCCAACCCTTCGCCACAAACTCCGGATAACGAATCATCTCACGCCGCTCG
>NZ_JACEFB010000015.1 GCF_013694095.1 Thermogemmata fonticola
GAGCGGGCGGATTTTGGAGTCCAGCAGCGGGATTTGCCCTTCCCCTCATCCTCGCGCATGCCGGCTCCACCCTTCCGGCCCACGGGAAGGGGGGAAAGCTGCCCCCAGTCCTTCCCGTGGGGGAGAGGGAGGAAGTGAAAAGCTCCTGTCGAGAAGCGCTGGGGCGGACGGCCTCTGTTCGGCGGGGCGCGGGCGGATAAAACATGAACATCTGGTTCAGCGAGTGAGAACTCCCGGCGCTGCACCTCTCGCCTGCCGATCTACCGGTTTTGGAGGGGAAGCGCACCGCGGTCTGCCGCCGATCTCCCGGCGTTCCCGACCCATCCTGTGAACATCGAGCAATAGGGTGACACTGCTATGACACGATGGGAAATTTATGAATACCTTCTCAAGGGATTGTATCTGGGTTTGTGGGTATTTCTGGCATTGCAAGTGCCACAGGAAGAGGCTGATCTTTGGGTAAAAATTGTCTGGACGACGAGTTGGATGGTGATAGCATTTGTTGTTGTATTTTTACTGGCTTCTCTTTGGCAGGTAATTCGGGGAATACGTCCGTGGAGGAATTGGTTAGCGTTTCCGATATTTGTTTTATTAGAGAGTCCGACGTTTATATATACAGGCATATTGATGGGTGTGGTGATTAGTGTGTATTCGGGGAATCCGGCGGCGGAGGGCTGGGTGGGACCGCTGGTGGAGCGGTTGGGCAGCAGTTTTGAGGACATCCGCCACAGTTTTCCCAGTTCCGAGTGGTTGAGTTATTGTATTGCTGGGGGATTGCTGTTAGGTTATGGGTTTTATCGGCTGCGGCAGACGGAGGAGCCGCGCTGGCGGCTGTGGCTGGGGCTGGTCCTGGCGGCGGCGTTGGCCTATGTGGCGGTGGCCTTCCTCCAGCGGTTGGAGGCGTTGGATTCCCCCTGGAGCCGGTGGTATCTTGGTATTCATCTCATGTTAGGAATACCCTTTTTCTACATATTGTCATTTTGTGGAGAAGCGGAGGAGTCAGAAGTGGAGATTATGGCATTATGTGCTACATTGGGAGCATCATTACATCTCTTGGGATTTGGGCAACAGATACCCGGTATGGGAGGTGCAACTTCGTTTTTGGTTCCTTTGTTGATTTACTATGTTTATGCGGTTTTTTTGCTTCCGCCGTTGCGTGTATTCAAGCATGTGTTGCGTGGTTATAGTTATATGCATATTGGGCAGTTGCGGGTAGCGTTGGGTTTTTTCCGGCGGGCGTTGAAGTTGGATCCGCGCAGTCGGTGGGCGCTGGAGGGGATGATTCGTTTGCATCGGCGGTTGACGCCGGCGGTGATTGCAGCGGATGCGGAGCTGGCGCGGGTGGTGGATTATGGTTTGTGTTTGGATCGGGCGGGTGCCCTTTTGATGCACCCGCCGACGGCGGAGCAGATGCGGGAGGCGGAGGATTTTCTGGCGTTGGTGGAGCAGAAGCAGCCGCGGTTGCAGGCGCGGGTGGATTATTTGCGGACGCTGGCGGATTTGCACCGGAAGGATTACGAGGCGGCGGCGGCGCGGCTGGCGCGGCTGCTGGACCCGTCGGCGGGATATGATCCGGCGGTGCGGCAGGAGGTGTTGTTTGAGGCGTGGGAGCTGGCATTGCGGCTGCATCCGCGGATGGCGGAGGTGGGCCAGGCGGCGCTGCGGCAGCCGGGGCGGCGGATGGAGGCGATCGCAGCGGTGGAGCGGCGCTTGCGGCGTGAACCGCAGAATGAGTCGGCCCGGCAGCTCAAGCGCGAGTTGTACGCGGAGTTGACGGAGAGCGAATTCATCGCGGCGGTGTCGCCCGAGGGCGAGGTGCCCCAGGATTTTGACTATGAATTGACAGCACAGCTTGGGCAGGCGCTGTTGGACGATCCTGAACGGCAGCGGCGGGAGCGGGGGCGGGAATTGCTCCGCATTGCCGCGCGGGGTCTGGCGGGGCGGGCGGTGGGGCTGTATGTCCAATTGGCCGATTCTTACGAGAAGGACGGGGAAGCGGAGAATGCCCAGCGGGCGCTGACGATGGCCTGTCAAGTTGCGCAGCAGATTGGCCCGCGGCGGCTGAGCGAAGAGCAGTACCGGCATTATTTGGCGGCCTTGCAACGGCTGGCCCAGGAGGCGGAGCGGCAGCAGGATTATGCCCGCGCCATCAGTTATTGGCGGCGGTATTTGGAAGACGGAGGGACGGCGGCGCTGGAGACGTATCGCAAGCTGGCCGAGTTGTACGGACAGATCGGCGATCCACTCAATGGATTACTCATGGTAGAAACAGCGTTAACTTATGATAAGAGCGACGCGGATTTGTTGCGGAAGAAGGATACATTCTACTATTCACTTGATTCTAAGCGTCTCGAAGAGGTGCGCGAGAAGGTGGCGCCATGGTTCGATGTCGATTACTGCGTGCGCAAGGCGACGGCGGTGCTCAATGCTCAGCAAGCGAGCGTGGAGCTTTTGGACTGGGCGGCGCATTTGGCGCAGTTGGCGGCGTTGATGCGTCCGCAGAGTAATGCGGTGCGGCTGGTGCAGGCGCGGGTGTTGTTGCGGCGGGGGCAGCGGGAGGAGGGCCTGAAACTTCTCGAAGACATCCACTACGAGAGCGAGAAAGGGAGCGGAGCGGAGGAGGAGGCGTGGTATTTGGCGACGAAGCTTTTGGGGCAGCTTTATCTGGAGGAGCTGAACAAGCCGGAGAATGCGTTGCACTGTTACCTTCAGTACAAGGAGTATTACAAGAGCGGGGCGGACACGCTGTATCAGATTGCGCGCTGTTATGAGGCGCTGGGGGACTGGGTGCGGGCGATGCAGCATTACAAGGCGGTGACGGGTTTTGAGGGGCACCCGCTGGTGTGGGAAGCGGAGGCGGCCTTGCGGCGTTTGCAGGAGGGGAGCCGCTAGGCGGGGGGTTGGTCCCTTGCTCGAAGGGGCTGGGGGGTGTTGCGATTGGAGGCGGAGAGTTGGGGGTTGCGGCGTTCAATGCCCTGGGGATGGGGAGGATGGGCCGGGGGTTATGTGTGGGGGCAGGAGGTAGTAGAGGACGGGAAGCACGAAGAGTGTCAAGAGCATGGCACTGAAGAGGCCCCAGACGATGACGGTGGCCAGGGGGCGTTGGACATCGGAGCCGAGGCCGGTGGCGAGTGATGCGGGCAAGAGGCCGAAGATGGCGACGATGGCGGTGATGAGGATGGGGCGTAAGCGTTGTTGTGCTCCGGTGAGGATGGCAGTTTTGAGGTCGAGGCCGGCTTCCCGGAGGAGGTTGATGCCGCGGACCATGAGCACGCCGTCCATCATGGCGATGCCGAAGAGGGCGCAGAAGCCGACTCCGGTGGAGACGTTGATGTGCATGTGGCGTAGGTCCAGGGCGATGATGGCCCCGAGGGAGGCGAAGGGGATGCCGGCAATCACGAGGATGGCGGAGGTGAGGGAGCGGAAGGTGATGATGAGCAGGAGGAGGATCAAAAGGATGGTGAGTGGGATGAGGTAGAGGAAGTGTTGGCGGGCGCGTTCGAGGTTTTCGAACATGCCCAGCCAGGCGACGCGGTAGCCCGGGGGCAGCAGCGGCCGGATGGTGTCGTCGAAGTGTCGCTGGGCTTCTTTGACGAAGCCGCCCTGATCACGTCCCACGATGTCGCAACGGACGGTGAGGCGGCGGCGGCCATTTTCGCGGGCGATGATAGTTTGGCCATCGACCAGTTCGATGCGGGCGACTTGATTGAGGGGCACCGGTAGTCCATCGGGGGTGTACACGGGCAGGCGTCCGATGGCGAGGGGGGAGTTGGCGACTTCGCGGTCGACTTTGGCCACAATGTGGAAGCGGCGTTCGCCCTCGTAGACGGTGCCGATTGGTTCTCCGCCCAGGGCGATATTGATCAGGTCGGTCACATCTTCGATGCGGACGTTGTGCTGGGCGCAGCGTTGGCGGTCCGGCGTGATGACCAGTTGGGGTTGCGGTCCTTCCTGTTCGATGTTGACATCCTGGGCGCCGGGGATGGTGCGGATGAGGTCGGCGGTTTGCTGGGCCAGCTTCAGGAGTATGGCCAGGTCGGGGCCGGAGAACTCGATGGCCAGATTGGCGGAGGTGCCGTTGGTGTCTTCGGTGACGCTGTCGATGATGGGCTGGGTGAAGTTGAAGCGTGTGGTGGGGAATTCTTCGCGGAGGCGTTGGCCGATGGCGGCGACCAGGTCGTGTTTGCTGCGGAATTGCGTCCAGTGCTCGCGGGGTTTGGGGCCGATGAGGATTTCGAGCCGGCTGGGGGGGAAGGGGTCGGTGCCGGAGTCGTTGCGGCCGGCCTGCACGGTGATGAAGTGGACGTCGGGAAACTCCAGGACGACTTCCCGGATGCGCCGGCCATATTCGCTGGATTGCCGCAGCGATGTGCCTTCCGGGAAGTTGGCCCGCACCCAGATGACGCCTTCGTCCAGGTAGGGCAGAAACTCGGTGCCGAGGCGGGGAAGTATGTGCCCGGCCACGGTGGCCAGGCCGCAGACCACGCCGGCCAGCACCAGCCAGCGCGCACCCAGAAAGGCCCGGAGTAAGCGCTCGTAGATCGGGCGCGCTAGGGCGAGCAGTGGGTTCTCCCATTCGTCGTATCCCCGGCGAAAGATCAGGCTGGCCAACACCGGCACGACGAACAAGGCGAAGAGCAAGGCTCCCAGCAGCGCGAACACCATCGTCAGGGCCATCGGGCGGAAGAGCAGCCCTTCGATGCGGGACAGGGACAGCAGCGGCAGATACGCCACCAGGATGATGAGCACGGAAAAGAAGATGGGCCGTTCCATCTCCAAGGCGGCCTCGAGTACCAGGCGGGGGACCGGGCGGCTGTCACCCCGTTGTCGCGCCTCCCCCAGCCGTCGGGCGATATGCTCCGCCATGATCACCGCACCATCGACAATGACCCCAAAATCAATCGCGCCGATCGAAAGCAAACCAATCGGAATGCCCGTCAGATACATCAAAATGAAGGCAAACAGCAGGGCAAAGGGGATGGTCAGGGCCACCAGGGCGGCCATCGCCGGACGACCCAAAAACAGCAGCAACACCAGCACCACCAAAGTGATGCCCAGCAGGACGCTATGGGTGACCGTATGGAGCGTCGCATCCACCAGATATTGGCGGTCGTAGAAGGGAGCCACGCGCACCCCCGGCGGCAGCAAGGCGGTATTCAACTCTTCAACGGCGGCGTTGATCTGGGACAGGACGCGCGAAGGATTCTCTCCCTTGCGCAGCAGGACAATCCCTTCCACCCCTTCATCGTGATAATCCTTGCTGAAAATGCCCGATGGCGGGCGGTAATCCAGGTCGACAGCCGCCACGTCCCGCAGATAAATCGGAATCCCACGCACCGACTTGACAAAAATTTTCTCGATGTCCTGTAACGACTGGATCGCCCCGCTGCCGCGGATCACAAACGACATGCTGCCCCGCTGGAGCAAGCTGCCGCCTGCCGAGGCATTGTTCGATTGGATGGCTTCGATCACATCCTGGAGGGTCAGGCCGAAACGGTCAAGGTCCGCCGGGCGAAACGTCACCGAATACTGTTTCTCCAAGCCGCCAAAGTTCGTCACCTCCGCCACGCCGGGTACCCGCAACAGCCGGGGAATAACCACCCAATCGTTTAGCTCGCGGAGCTCCATTAGGCTGTGGCTGCCATCCGAAACCAGTTCATAGCGATAGACTTCTCCGTAGGCGGTTGCCAGCGGTCCCAGCTCTGCTTCGGCTCCTTCGGGCAAGGAGACGGTGGCGAGCCTCTCCTGCACGCGGGCCCGCGCCCAGTAACTTTCCGTTCCCTCCTCGAAGATCAATTGCACCACCGATAAGCCGAAAATGGTCCGCGAGCGGATCGTCTCGACCTTCGGCACCGTCCGCATAGCCGTCTCGATGGGTACGGTGACTTGCCGCTCGACTTCCTCCGGAGCGCGGCCCGGATACACCGTGATCACCTGGACCATCTGGGCGGAAATATCGGGGTAGGCGTCGATCGGTTGATGCCGAAAGGAGTACCAGCCGGCCCCGCAGACGGCAGCAGCCAAAATCAGCACCACCCATCGCCAACGGAGGGCACTGGCGATCAACGAGGCGATCACGGTTGGCTCTCCCCCAGTTGCAGAGCGCGGATCGCCAGCGGCTTGAACAAAATGGTTTTCTGGCCGATCACCCGCATTCCTTCTGCCACCCCAGAGAGGACCTGGATGTCGTTACCATACGGTTCGCCAAGCTGGACTTCCGTGACCAGCCAGGTGTTGTCCTCCCCGGCTACCAGAACGTAGTCCGAGCGGCCTATGTGGAGGACGGCTTCGGCGGGAACGAGCAACGACTCGCGTGGGTCCGTGCCCAGGCCGATCTCCGCAAACATGCCAGGGCGCAGCTTGTCCGCGGGATCATCGATGGTGAACAGCACCCGCAGCAGGCGCCGCTCCGCCGAGAGCATCGGCGCAATCCGCTTGACCCGGCCCGTAAACGTTTCTTTGGGCAAGCCAAAAAACCGCGCCCTGCACCCCTGGCCGATCTTGATCTGATGGAGCCATCCCTCCGGCACTTCGGCCAGCACAATGTCGATGTCGGAAGCGGCGGAGCGGAGCAACTCCGGGTCCAAACCCGTCTGTTGCAAGCGGCGGACTTGAATGGCTTCCTCGCGTCGGGAAGCGTGGAGGGCGATTTCCGCCTGGTGAATTTCCCGCCGTTCGCTAATTTCCATCTGGAGCAACTGCGCCCGCTCGACGGCCAGGTTGTTGACCGCATCGGTCCCCGCTTCCACCAGCTTTTCCAAACGCCGGACGACTTGACGCTGCGCCTCCAGCCGGGCTTGGGCCAATTGCTGGACCAACTCCAATTGCCGCTCGTTGAACGCAATGTCGGCGATGGCTTTTTGCCAGTCGGTGTAGGCGGTCAACATCTCGTTGGAGTCGAACTGCCAGAAGTCTCGCCCTTTGCCATTGCCTGGACGCAAGCTCGCCACCACACGCCCCGTGACGGTCAGGATCGGCTCGCTGAGCACCACCTTGCGTACCGGAACCACCTCGATTTTTTGGGCCAAGAGGCTGCCCGGTGCGATGTGAATGCAGTTCGGCCCCCGGATGGTGACGACTTCCGGCGGGGGAGCGACCCGTTTGACCGGTTCCGTCGGCGGTTCCAGAGGGTTCGTCAGCAAATACACGAGGAAGGTTATCGAGCCGGCTAACGCCAGAACAAATTGCAGCCACGACCACAGCCTGCTCCATCGCACGGAGGTGGATGGGGACGGTGAAACCGTCGGCGCTGAGGGCGGGGACGAAGAAAGCATCATGATGCACCCACTGGCTTATTGGACAGCCTCATCGTACCAGCCCTATTTTTTGTAGGGAATCGCAAGTTTCCCGACATTTGCCCCCACGGCCTATCTCAGCTCCGTTTTTTGATCGCATCAGTCATCCATACTTTGGAGTCGTACGTATCTCCGTCTGTGATCTATTGTCCTGAGAGTTATCGTGCTTTGGAATCGTGCGTATCGCTGTTCGTAATTTGTTATCTTGAGAGTTATCGTGCTTTGGAGTCGTGCGTATCGCTGTTCGTGATCTGTCGCCTGCACCAGTTCGTCGCCTGCGCTTGAGCCAGCGAGCTAATCGAAAGTTGCGGAACGCCTAGGAATGCCAGGAGCCAGGAGCCAAAAGCTAGTAGCCAGGAGCCAAAAGCCAAAAGCCAGGAGCCAAAAGCCAAAAGCCAAAAGCCAAAAGCCAAAAGCCAAAAGCCAGGAGCCAGGAGCCAAAAGCCAAAAGCCAAAAGCCAAAAGCCAGGAGCCAGGAGCCAAAAGCCAAAAACCCAAAGCCAACAGGCGGAAACGTTGCAATCTCCCAGGCTGTCCTGCCTCCTGCGGGGCCGTGTGCGGGAGGAAAGGGAGCGGTGCGGGAGCAAGCGGCTTGGGAGCCGGGCAGCGGCTTTGGGGGCAGAAAGATTAGGGACGGGAGGAAGGCAGGAAGGGGGTGAGTGACTCCGGGTAGTCACCGGAGTAGGCGATCCAGAGGGCGTCCAGGGGGTGGGCGATCCAGAGGGAGGCGCCGGCGGCGCGGAGGTGGCGGGTGATCTGCATGAGGCAGCCGACGTTGCCGGTGAAGACGGCCTGGGCGCCGGTGGCGAGGATGCGCTGAGCTTTGCGATCGCCGAGGCGGGCGGCCATTTCCGGCTGGGTCAGGTTGTAGCTGCCAGCAGCCCCGCAGCAGAGTTCGCTTTCCGCGAGGGGGACGAGTTCCAGTTGGGGGATTTGTTCCAAGAGGGCGCGGGGCGGGCGGGCGATCTGCTGGGCGTGGCGCAGGTGGCAGGCGTCATGGTAGGTGGCGCGCAGGGGCAGGGGGTAGCGCGGCGGTCGAAGACCGAGTTCGGCCAGGAATTCGTGGACATCGCGGACTTTGCTTTGGAAGCGGGCGGCGGCTTCGGCCCAGGGGGTGGAGTGCAGCAGGTGGGCGTAGTCCTTCAGTTGCGCCCCGCAGCCGGCGGCGTTGGTGATGATGGCGTCTAGCTCTGCGAAGCGGTCGGCCTGTTCCGCGCCGAAGACCTGGCAGTTGGCGGCGGCGAACTGCTGAGCGGCGGCTTCCTCCGCGGCGTGGTAGTGCAGCGCCCCGCAGCAGGTTTGGCCTCGGGGAATCCACACTTCGCACCCATTGGCTTGCAGCACGCGGGCCGTGGCGTAGTTCGTCTGCGGATAGAGGGCATCGGCGACGCAACCGAGGAACAGGGCGACTCTCGCCCGGCGCGGCCCGATCGGTTCGAGCACTTCCGGCAGTTCGCCGTAATGTGGCTCCAGGGGCGGGAGCATGGCCCGCAGGGTTTGCAGGGAGCGGGGGAGGAGGCGGACCAGTCCCAGGCGGTCCAGGAGGCGGTCCAGGCCGGTCCATTGGAGCAGGCGGGCCGGGGCGAGCAGGAGGCGGTTCCGCCAGCGGTAGGGGAAGACGTGGAAGAGGAGCCAGCGCTGCCAGGGGGTGAGGGTGCGTACGGCTCGGCCGGGGAAGCGTTCGGCGATGGCCAGGCGGAAGGGTTCGAGAATGCGGCCATACTGGACGCCGGAGGGGCAGGCTGTTTCGCAGGCGCGGCAGTTCAGGCACAGGTCGAGGTGCCGTTCCACATCGGCATCCCAGGGGAGCACGCCGTCGAGGACCTGGCGCATCAGGTAAATCCGGCCGCGGGGCGAGTCCGCCTCATGACCGGTTTCCACATACGTTGGGCAACTGGCCGTGCACAGGCCGCAATGCACGCAGTCGAGCACCAGTTCGTAATCCAGATGGGGCTGCAAGCGCGCTGGTCCGCCGTGGGCAGCCGTGACGACCGGCAAGGGATGACGCCCGGCTGTCATGTCGCCGCCTGTAGGAATTTCCGGGGCTTTCCCGGCGTCTGCTGCTGTCGGAAGTGTTGGACAAGTCGCTGTCACCATAGCTGCATCTCGGCTTTCACGTTCCGGTCCCGCACCAGCCCGCCGCTGGGGTGCTCTCGATCCGGGGGAAGGAAGGCGGGGCGGCGTCCGTTCCCTTTCTCATCTTACAGGTCGCCGAAGAGCCGGCCGGGGTTGAAGACGTTGTCCGGGTCCAGGGTGCGCTTGAGTTCCCGCAGGAAGGTCCAGGTGTCGGCGGGGGGGTCGGCACCCCAGAGCCAGCGTCCGCGTTTGCCGGCCAGCGGGGCACGCCAGAGGATGCCCCCGGGGGGACCGTGGTTCTCCGGTAGGGCGAGCCGGTGCCGCCAGAGGATGCCGCTGAGCGCGTGGGCGTGGACCCAATCGCCCTCCTGGGCCGCCTGCCGCAGGACCTCCGCCATCTGGCTAGGTCGGCAGCGCACCTTCTCCACCACGGGCCGGGGCGAAGCGCTGGGCCAATCCGTGAGCCGCTGCCACAATCCCGCCGGGTCCGCCACTTCGACCCCCTCCGCGGGAAGCCCCGCCTGGCGTAATTCCTCCTCCAGCTTCTGCCACTGCCAGCGCACCGTCACCGCTTTCTCCTCGTAGCCGACCGCCACCAGCCACGGCGCCTCCGGACGGTCTGGCGGCAGCGCCATCGCCTCCCAGGTCTCCCGGCTCAGGGCTTCCACCGCCACCGGTCGCGTCGCACTCCCGTGGAGCGCATCGAGCATCGGCCCCAGGTGTTCGTCCGCGCAGCCGAAGACGCGCGCCGCCGAGCATTCCGGCCGAGGACGCACCTTGAGCGTCACCTGCGTGATCAGCCCCAGGGTCCCTAGGGCGCCGATGTGCAGCTTCATCAGGTCGTAACCCGCCACGTTTTTGACGACCCGCCCGCCCCCTTGCACTTCCACCCCGTCGTCACTGAGGAAGCGGATGCCGATGACATAGTCCCGCCACGTGCCGTAACCATAGCGCCGCGGACCGCTCGTGTTCGCCGCCAACGCCCCGCCCAGGGTCGCGCGCGGCCCCTGGGGCGTATCCACCGGCAGCCACTGCCCCTCCTGCCCCAGCACCGCCTGAAGCTGCCCCAGCGGGATCCCCGCTTGCACCGTGATCGTCAAATCGCGGGACGGATAATCCACGACCTGCTGCCAGGCCGTTGTCTCCACGATGGTGCCGCGCCGCAAGGGCGGATAGCCCAGCTCCTGCTGCGTTCCACCCCCGCGGGGAAAAACCCCCTCGCCCCGGCTCCGCGCCGCCCGGATCAACTCCCCGGCCTCACTCACGCTCCCCGGCACCACCACCGGGCACGGCTGCTGCGCCGCCTCCCAACTCCCGCTCACAGCCCCCTCCGCTTCCAGACCCCCGCTCACAGCCCCCTCCGCTTCCAGACCCGTCTCCGTTTCCCCTTCCAAACCCCGATCCTGTCCTCCCTCCGTGCCACCGTCTAACTCTTCCTCCTGCTGCTGGTGTTGTACGAATCCTTCTCCACCACGCCACGTTGGGCCACCGGACTTCCGCCTGCCTTTCCTGAGAGACCGACATCTATCTTTCTCAGGAACAACATCGCACCGCGGCGTTCTCGACTGCCGCACGCTATGGGGACGGGAATTTCTGGTTTAAGCCGTCAATCAAGGCTGAAGTGAAAGGTGATCCAGTATGAACGCCGGAGCTGTACGATCGTTGAGGGCGCCACCAGAGCACCACCGCTAGGGGACAGACGAGGAGCACAGCTAGTGAGATCAAGTCGAGATGACGAACCGCCATCCACCCGCCGCCGAACGGCACGGGCGTCAGCTACTAAGAAGGGAGGGAGCGAAGCAGCTGTCGGTTGGATGCGCTTGTTGTATCGCCTTTTGGATTTCAAGGATCAAGACCATGATTGCTCAATTTCCAATGGCCGCTACCGACGTTTGCCCCAAATAATCTGTTAGTACACGTTCAAATTCCCGTGTTGCATCAACTGTATTTGTAGTTGCATGTGCAACCTCATGTAAGAGAGTTGCCGCATAGTCCCTGAGAGAGGAAAGCTTTCTGCGCCTAATTACGATAGCATGAATAGACGGGTCCCATATTCCTTCGGTGTCATCAGTGGTCACTCTCATGGTTTCGGAAATTCGTATTGGGGGGACTCGATCGGGAGTCAGACCGACAAGCGCGAGTATCTTCGGCGTAAAATCGTAGATGCGGCGTTCTTCTGGCGTCAATTGATGGAGGTCAACAAACTTATACTCAAAACTATCATTATATTCTCGGACATACTCTTCGAGAATCCGAACCCGTAGTCCACCCGCCTCAATTTGGGATTGCAGCTTGGATTTTTGCTGATCGGTGATAACGATAACTTCATAGCCATCCAACTTAGCATTATCGAGGATGTTGGGCATTGATTGAACTTCCTGCTCCGTGAAATAAACCACCTTTCGTCGTTGGTGCATGAGGTTAAGAGCCATTTGACTGATTTCAATCCACCCCATCTCGTCGCTTTGGTCTCCCGTTGCACGCTTTTCCACTTGGTCGACAAGTATATCTTCAATTGTTTTACTTTTTGCACTCTTGAGGATGGCTTTTACTCTATCGGCGTAAGTGGTCCTGCCCACATTTAACCTTTCGCGATTGAGTTTCTTTTTCATGGAGTCAGTCAAACTGGTGATGTTGTATGAGAAAAGAAAATTAGGTTCCTCGCTAGCAAACACCCCCAAGATGTATATGCGGGCCGCGCTCCCTTCTTTACGCCGTAGGATTTGGCCGTAAGTAGTTGTTTCCAAGATTTCTTCGTTAGAGAATCTCAGAAAGAGTGATTTGGCCTTCGCCATATCTACGTCGGTCACACCATGCAAAATAAACTCTGTACCGTGCATGTTGTTGGGCGAGTCATCATACTCCACATGAAGGGTCACAATGTCACTAAACCCATGCTTATGCTCTTGTCTAAGGCGAAATGTGCCGAATGGAGAACGAATAAGGACGCCGATCCCCCTGCGATGAAAAGTCGCCAATGCATCCTTGAGTCCAACACCGAACTTGCCAATGACCCCTGAAAGCGCATTGAGTTTTTCTTCATTTTCATTCAGGGTAAAGTGCTCGATCTTCAGCCCACGCCCAAAATCGCGAATATGCCAAGCGCCCTGACTGTCCTTAAAAATTTCTATCTCGGCAGTTTGGGAGATGACCTGCTCGTCAAGCGCATTGGCGATGACTTCTCGCAAGGCGTGTTCAACTTCCCAATTCTCCAAAACTTCCACGATGTTGAGGTCAAAGGTTCGTATTGCCATCTGTTTTCCTCCGAAGGTGAAGACGTGCCACAATCATTACGAACGGACCGAACGAATCTATGACCGCCGCCGGCTGGCCATCTCCAGGAGGAGGCCTGTCCTTCCCTTCAACCACAAGCTGGAAACTTTCCCACAAACGCCATTTTGCCCCTTGATCTGGGTCAGTGCAAGGCGGTTGTGGACGGATTCCGAGGCGAGGTCCAACCGGAACGAGAAGTCAATTCCCCCTCCAGCTTCCGAGTCGACACCATTGCGCCGCCGCTCCGGGGAGCTGCACGTCTGAGCAAGCCGACCCGCCTGAGAAAGTCCACCTGCCGCTCCGCCCCGTCCCGTGCCGCGCTGGCTGCGGCCGACTACTTACGATCGTCGGAAAATGGCCAGCCACTCTTGACGGAGCTGATCTGCTGTGATTCCAAGTCCGCGCAGGTAATCGGCCGCGGGGCAAGGGCTGCCCAGCAATAAGCTCATGATCAAGTGTTCTGTACCCACATGCCGATGCCCCCAGGCTTGGGCCTGCCTCTTGGCCTGCTCCAAGACGCACTCCAGTTCGGGACTGAGCACCGGCCGTCGTGGCGACGGCGCCCGTGGAGTCGCTTCGGCCAGCGCCGTGATCTCCGCCAGGGCGCACCGCAGGTCCACGCCAAGCCGCCGCAGCACCGCGTTGGCACAACCGGCTTCGAGCGTTGCCAGGCCGAGTAACACGTGCTCGGGAGTGACGGCCTGATGGCCACGGCGGACCGCGTGCCTCCGTGCGGCGACCAGGACGTTGACCGCTCGGTCGGTGAAACCCTTCAGGCTGTAGCGAAGCGCGAAGACGAGCGAGGACCAGTCCATCGCACCCCCTCCCTCGCTGAACACTCCAGCTCCGCGGCGGGGTTGCCAAAGCTATGAGCCTGGGAAAGCCTATCCGCCGCCGCCCGCCGCCGTATTGGGTTCGTCATCTGGGCCGCGGACCTTCTGACCCCACTTGTCGTACTCAGTGCCGCACTCGTCGCAAGTGCACCCACCCCACAAGAACTGACGCCAATTGCGCGGCCGGCGGATGACCGGCGCCGGCGTCCCACACGCAGGACACTGAACTGGCTGGAGGTTGATGCCCCAGCGACCCCGCTTGCGGACCGTGTCACGGACCACGAGGAACACGCCGATACCCAATACCAGCACCATGCCAATGGCGAGGGCCGCAACAACGATCATCGCCCCATCGTCGTCCATTGGCCTGTCCTCCTCGCCGAACGTCCCCGCTCCTTAGTCCGGACCACTCCGGTGAGCTACAAGCTCCCGGAACCGATGTTGCAGCCCCAGTCCGTCGCGCCGCGCCGGGTGCGGTGCGCCTCACGAGCGGACGAGGGCACCCAGCGCCAGCGAGATGACCACCTGGATCACCAGATAAAGGCCGGCTGCTAACCCCGCCCGCTTGAGGTCCATGTCGCAAGTCAACATGATGGCCACGGTAGCGCACGCAGCCCCCACGATCAATCCCACAAAAAACAGCGCCGGGGGCAAGACGGCGTTGAGGACCGCTGCGGGAATGACGGCGGCGAGTACGCAAAGGATCATCTTGCCCCAGCCGGGAAATTCCCCTCCCTCCATCGCCGTGATGATGATCCCCAGAATCGCCGCCCCGAGAATCAATCCGAGCATAGGGTGATCCTCCGAATGGCCCGCCTCCGCCGCCGAACGCTCCGCTCCAACGGGAACACCAGCGGCGCGCTCGACTTCCCACCCACGCATCATACCCCACATGCCGCCCCGGCCTAATCTTCTGGTTCCGGTTCGGCCAATACCCACGGCACCCGCGTCTCAAACTCCAATTGCACCAGCGGCAGACCCGCGAACACCTCGCGCACCAGCGCCAGGTCGGATGTGAACCCGAACTTCAAGCCCGGCACCAACTCCTCGAATCGCATTAAGCCGACGTTGTTGACCCACTCCACCAAGTCCTTGCCCGCGACGATCGACCCGACCAGGTGAAACCAACCGCCCGTCAGATACAGGCCGGACGGCTCGCGGCACCAGTGACACAGCTCCGCGGGTTTGGTCGGGTCCACGCCGAGAGTGTCGAGCAGGCGGACAAACTCCGGGGGAAAGGTCCGGCCCGCGGCGGCGTCGAAATTGCGGCACTGCTGGCAGGAACAGCCGGTGCCCACCGGAAGCTGAGCATAGCAGCGCCGGGTCGTGTCCGGATCGCAGTCGATCAGCCATCGGCCTACCGGCAGACGCACGGGCGCCTCTGCCCTCCATTACCGCCCCATCCTCAGAGGATTCAGCCGCCTCGCGGGGAACGCCTCAACTCGGCTCGCCACCCCTATCCCCTTGCCCTGGACTGGACCAGCCCTGCTCATCGTCGCTCATCGTCAGAACTGCCCCACTTCCGGCGGGTCACGCTGGAGCCACCGGCGGGCCACCGCCGCTCCCCGCGCGCTTCTCGTACACCATCCCCAATCGCTGGGCAAAGAGCCGAACCTGATCTTCCGAGAAGAGACCGGCGAGCCGCATCGGCTGGGTAAACGCATCATACCATTCCAGCAGAACGGTTTGATCACGGTAAACGTGAAAATGGACAGCCAGCTCAACCGCGAGGCGTGATCGCATCAACTCCGCCAACCGCCGGATCGTGTCTGCTGTAGCTGGCACATGAAAAATCAACGGCCTTGGCCAAATCGTCCCGTAGGCGAGGTGTGCGCGCTCAGGTACCGCGTGTTCGCGCAGAAAACGGGCCAGCTCCCCGGAAGGACCGCCGTCCTCGAAGTAGAGAACGCATCCCGGAGGTAGTAACGTCTCAAGGGCTTCCAACAGCGAGGGGAAGTCGGTCGCCCCCGACAGTTCCCAGTACGGGCCGGTTGTATCAAGTGAAATGCCTCGCATCTCTTCGCGCGAGACGGCACCGAATATCTTCGCGAGCAGACCCATGGTGTCTTTCCACCCGAACGTCCCCGCTCCTTAGTCCGGACCACTCCGGTGAGCTACAAGCTCCCGGAACCGATGTCGCAGCCCCAGTCCGTCGCGCCGCGCCGGCTGCGGTTTGCCTTACTTGCCCCGGTAGCCCTCGATGAACGCCCGCAGACGCTCGACAGTGTCCGGCTTGGGCTGGTGGATGATGAACACCTCCCGGTCGTCCCACAAGACCGGCACGCCCACCGCCCGCTCGAGTTGCTGGTCGAAGTCCGCGAACGGCCCCCACCCAAGCTCGTCCGGGACGTAGGAGGGGGGCATGAAGTTGAACACGACCTGCACGCTGCCGTCGGCCATCACCCGGAGGACCGGCTCGCCCAGCGGGTCGAACCCCGACAGCAGGATCTCCTGTCGGATCTCGTCCATCCGGCCGGACTCGTTCGCGGGGGGTGGGGTTGGGATCGCCGACCGGCTACACCCCAGCGCGGCGGTCAGGATAGCAGCCACAGTTAGCACGCGCCACCTCATAGTCACACCGTTGATGAAACACCCCCGCTCCGCTGCTACAGCAGCGACCAAATCTCGGACGGTATCTTGGTCTGATCGGTCCACTGGGCGCGGATGGCCGTGCGATAAAGCTTGTGGAAATCCTCCTGCAACTTTGCCACGACGCTTTCGTCTTCGGCCCAGCTCGCTGCGTCTATCGCATAAATCCACGCCTCCGCTGCGGCCTGCAGGGCCGCGTCGGCATCGGCCTGCGCCGCTTCGGCCGCCTTCTCCGCCGCCTTGGCCACGTACGAAGCGATGGTCCCGGAATAGGCATTCTCTGGCCCCGATTCACCCTGGGCAGAATCGGATCTGCCTCTCAGCGCCGCCCCGGCAACGAGGATGGCTCGCCGGACGGCATCTTGGAGACCTTCAACCGCCCGGCCTTCCTCAGCCGATTGCTCCGCCAACTCAATAGCTCGCCGGACGGCCTCGGAATGCTTCGTAGGAACTCCGGGCCAATGCTGGGCCAACAACGGCAAGACTTGCCGCGCACAGTGGGCGGCAAAGGCAACCCGCGCCCATCGGGGCAGGTCCGCCAGGGTCGGGCCGGTCTTCGTCCGGGGCGGTGCCGCCTCCGCCGAGGCTGGAGACTTCCTCGGCGGCTGTCTGCTTTTGCGGCTGTCCAGATGCGCGAACGCCTCAGCATGGGACCGAATGTAGCGGGCCAGACAGTTGGTGAGGTCGTCCTGGGCCTCGAAGAACTGCATGTCCATGTCCGTGGGCCAACTGGTGATCCGCTTGAGGTAGTAGCGCAGCCGTTTGTCAATATCGGTAGGCGGCCGAGAATGGGGGAAGATGGCCAGGGTCTTCTGCACCGCCTCGGCAGCCTTCTGGCAGCCAACCGTTCGGAATGCCTCCGCAGTCAAGGCGAAGTACGGATCACCTTTGAAGTTTCCCTCAAACAGATACCGGAAGCCGCCGTTCCCAATGATGCCGGCTGCCTGCCACACGAGGAACACCACGCGTTCCTCTTGGCGCAGGGCCGACACGTCGATGTTGTCGCCGTGATACTCGATGATGCGGGTGACCACACCGTCACATAACTTGAAGTTGTCCGCTTCCGCTAACAGTTGTTTGATAGACTTCGCCATAGGTCACCGAATGATGAAGTTCAGCCGCCCCTCTACGCCAGGAGCGGAGTGCCGGAATCCCCGACGGCGTCCCCCGCCGCCGCCCCGCTGCTCCGCCGCGCCGGGTGCGATGTCTTCCTCAGCCAAACAGCCTCGCATAGCAATCCAAACACAGACCAATTTCATCCTCGCAGTTGGCGGGATGGGCCACCCACCACTCCTCGCCTGGGAACACCTTCGCCCAGCAAAGATAGCAGTGCTCGTGATCCCAGCCGCCCCGGACCAGTCGATACCGCGTGGGAGCGAATGGCTCGCCATGATAGATACCGGAGACGTAGTATCCCGCCTCGTTCGACTCCAGTGCCAATAGCATGTCTTGGTTGCTGAAGGGGCGGCGACAAAAGCGGAGCGTCCGAACAAAGGCCTCCATTTCTCGTCTTGTCGCCTCGGCATGGACGTCATGAGCGCGTTTGAGGTCATGGGGGTGGACCCTGATGATATACAACGGCCGCCTTCCCCTATTCGTCACAGTGCATTGCTCGAACCGGATACCGGCTTCTCGCAGCAAGTCGGCCAACCGGTCCGAGAGATTTTTGTTGGCTGCTACATCGAATTCCTTATAGTCCATGACGTTCCCCGCAGATGGCTGATGACGGAAGCCGAACGACCCCCTTCGTCTGCCCAGTGCCACTCCGGGAGCTACAGCATTGAGAAAGCCTGCCCGCCGCCCCGGTCCGCCTTACAACGCTAAAGTGGGTCCGTGCTCGAACAACGCCATCGTCGCAGGCATCATGCTGCGGTGCGGGCAGGCATTCGACATCTGGGGCGGCTACGCGAACCTCGGCAATTATTCCCTCGCTGCTCAAGGCCCACGGCCTTTACTTAGGCCAGGGCATCGTGTGTGGCAAGCACCATCCCGTTCTGACCCACAAGGACGGCAGCAGCAGCCGCGTGGAGAGCGTGGATTTGAATGGCAACAGAGCAAGGTGTGCGGGGCCTATAACGGCAAGGCTAACCTGTTGGGCCATCTGTAACGTCTTCATGCGGCCCGAACCGGGATGGCAACCAGGCTAAGCTTCAGTTGTTTATTATGCCGCGATTCGTTTGCTAGGAACAGAGTACTTCCAGTCCCCTTCGCAGGAGGGTGCAACCAAATTCTCTGGGAGTTCCCTGCCGGGCAGCTCTGCTAGTCTGGGGAAACACCTCGCGGGTTCAGCCCCCACCCCCAGAGAATCTAGGTACACCCCCCATTCGGGCGTAGCACTGGAGTGGCCTCCTATTGACAACCTCATTCGCGAGGCGCGATACTCCATGACCTGGGGTTTATGGCGATATTCGCCACATCGAGCAACGGTAGGTTCCCAGAGAACGAACCGGACAACAACATCGGAAGCCATCCACTAGCCGTCAGGGTGATTGTGATCCCATTTGGCCCGATGGCTCCCTCCTTGTTCAGCGCCCGCCTGAACGCCTCCACGTTGTTGGTCACCAGCATGGTTAGAATTTTGATACCGATCTTGATACGGACATCCGGGATAGCGACAGCTAAAGCATTACCGATTGCATCACCGATTAGCTTGGGATCCGCGCGATTCAGGGCCTCTCGTAATCGAATTGCGGCTTCCTTGTTTAGAGAGAAGATATACTTTGTCTCGCTCCAACCCATCTCAATTTTGAAATTGACCTCAGGATCGGCTGCCCTCGCCATGGAAGTTGGGCCGACCACCATCCAGCTAATGCAGACCAACGGTATGAGGCACCGTGACAGAGTTGACATAGCATTGCCTCCCTAGCTACTGAGTGTAGGTACTTGTGGAACCCCGGCGGCAGTATGGGCACCGTATCCTAGCGTATTCCCATTTCCCTTACCGAACTTGTGCTACGACAACGATGGCGACATCGATTATGGTCAAGCCGTTGGTACTCGATCAAGCCGTCTGCGGGATCGGTCCGCTTCAGGGATTGAACCGCCTGCCCGGAGATTCATGGGGCCGGCGATTTTCTCGCAGTGCTGGGCAAGTTGCCGTTTCCGAACGATCTCCTGGGGGTAGCTCGATGCCCGGCGCTATGGGGCGTCCCACCAGTTTGCCGTCAGGGGATTCCGCGAATCGGCGGCTGAGCTTCGATCATGCCCGCTATGGTCAAAACCACGGCACCCACCAACACCACCGCCCAGCCAAACCCCGGAGACGCTAACACTGCAAAGAAGGCAAACTCTTTATGCGTGCTCAGTGCATAGAGGGCAATCCCGTAAAAAATTGTGGCAAACAGCGCTAAGCCGCCAAGGAGGGCATAAACACCCCGCCTCGTACCTACACAAATCTGAAAGAATGTTATTGCAACTAATACGAAAGTATAAATCGGATATAAAATCGCAAAAATTCCAACGACAACCAATGCTATTTCTGGATGGCTCAATTTTCTGTTCGATTCATCCTGGAGTTGCAGTCCACGTCCTTGGGGTGGTCTTGCTCCGTCGTCGGTTTCCACTAGGATCCGCCCGAGGGTCGCAGCCTTCCAGGTGACATCGATGAAGGAGAGCCAGGAACCGGCAGCGCTCACCATAGGCAGAAACAGGCCGATGAGCAGGATGGCGGCCCCGATTCCGGCTAAAGCTTGATTGGTGGGTGCTGTGGTTCTTCGTCGAGCCATCCGCTGGCGGATCCTTGATATCGACAGCTCATCCTCCAACGTGAAGGAGGAGGCTGGTGCGGATGGCTGATTGTCCATTGTGAAGGGGGGGACCGGCGCCGGTTCCGGCGATGGAGAGGGGGCCGAAAGAACGACCGTGGCGTAGCAATGCGGGCAGAGGAAAGCGGGGTGAGGCCATGGCTGCGGAAGCACGGCCGGGCGGCTGCAGGAGGGACAGATAATGCTCCGCGTGGTCGGGTCCGACAAGGGAACTTCTGGCACCACTGGCTCGCTCGGGGGAGCAGTTGGGGGAGGCGAAGGAGATGGCGACCGAGAGAACCGAACCTTGATCGTCACCCCGCATTTCGGGCACTGGAATCGCTCTTCAGTTCGGTCATCGTCAAGGATCAGACGTGCCTGACATCGAGGACAGTGTAGAACGGCTGCCATCCGCGTATCTCCTCGCCGAACTCGGGATTAGCCTGACCCATCGCATCCACTAAGCATTGCAGGCATTACCATCCAAAGCGGTCGCTACTAGCTTGCACCTGGCCGCGCGCATCGAACAACACCTACTTGGCTCAGGAGGACTTCGCTGCTCTGCCGCTGCGGGATTGGGGAAGCTGGTAATCTCCCATCGCCTGCATCGCCGGATAATCTAACAGACTTCCGCCGATCAAAATCTAAGTTTACCATGTAGATTAAAACCATTGTCCTATTGACATCCTCCTACCCCAGCATTTTCTGGACCGGATAATATCGTAATCGCCCTCCCAAGGAATGAAAATCTTGGTAGTGGATTGCAAGTGTTTCGGCTGCATCTTCACCTATCAGTTATCCCATCTCACTGACGTGAGGATGTCAACAGGAAAAAGTGAGAACTTGAGACGTGGGGGGTGAGGAGGCGAGCGGGCAGGGGGAACAAAAGGGTGAGAAGGCGTAGTCGAAGGAGCAGTTGATGCGAACGCACGGCTCGAACCACTCTGGGAGGTGGTGTGTCTGGTCTAATCCGAGGTCGCAATTGAGCTTCTCGAACGTATGCCCCCCTCAATCATCCGTCTCGCCACGTCTCGCAAGGTCCGCGGTTGTCCTGGGGGGGTAAGCAGACGGGTTGGGTCACTCTCCTGCCAGATGAGGGATAGGAAGCTATCCTCGTCCTCAAGCTGGATCAGGAACAGTTCCCCTTCCGGTCGATTGACCTCGGTGAGCAAGCGTTCATTAACGCGATACCCCGCATGTTGGCGCTCGGCTAAGACATCTCGCACGACAGAAGCATCAATACGTCGCATCGGTTGCCCTCCCCTCCCGCGCCGAACTGGTGATTCGATTTATTCGATTGTGCCCGCGCCATCAATTCCGCTCGCGTCGTCTGCGGGATCGGTCCGCTTCAGGGATTGAACCGCCTGCCCGGAGATTCATGGGGCCGGCGATTTTCTCGCAGTGCTGGACGAGTTGTCCCCCTACCCTTGGCTACGCAAGCTATCCCCCACCTCCAGGTGGGCGTGCTGTCCCACTACCTTCTGTTGTGCGACCTGTCACACTACCGAACCGAATCCTGGCACAACTCCTCCGATTCTTGATCTAACCAGCGTATCATCCCGTCGACCTGTTGTCAATCGTCAAGCGGTCTTTGGAATTTCCTGCCCGCCCCAGTGCAGCCAGGGGTAGCAAACCTCTCGGTGCCAGGGTTGGGTCTCGATCCTCCGGTGTCAGTCGTCCTGGTGCCAGCCCGGGGTTTTGATCTGCCGCCCTGGTCGGTTACAGTGCGGGGTTCGACGGCATCGCAGTCTGCTGCGGGAGCTGTCGGCCCCAGAACACCGTCACAGCCGATCCCTCCGCCACGAGCGCCGAACGTGGCTCCTGCCCCAGGACCTCGACAAACGGGCGGCCGTAGCAATTCGCCACGTCGCACTCCAAGCGGGTCGCCGTCGCCCTCCAGACACGCCACGGCGGATGCTCCACGCCGTACTCCAGCACTGCTCCAGAACGCTGAGACACGTAACCCCAGTAATGCTCCACAATGAACTCCTCCAGGGAGCCTGCCACCGGGTAGCTCGGCAGCCCCGCGAACTCCGCTTGCAGGGTATTTCTGGCGGCGCCCTTTCCCCAACTGTATTCGACAATGCCCCCCTGTCCCCGCGCGGGGTCCGGTAGCTGAATGTGGGAGTCCATCGGGCAGGCAACGTAGTTCTCGTTGTACACCCAGCGGGCGACGACAGCGATGGCCCACTTCGGGACGATCTCCTTGACGAACACAACGCCGCGCCGCGATTCCCCGCCGACATGCCGACGCACGTAAAACCGCAGGTTGACCTCTTCAAAGTTGCGGTGGAATGGAATGGGGATGCCGAGGAGGCGAGTGCGCAGAAAGCGGAAGCCCACCAGGCTGATGAACGTCTTGCCTTGCCACGTATCCAGCTCGGTGCCAGGGGGGACAAAGGGGCGGAGGAGGTCCGGATCGATTTCGAAGTTGAGCATTGCCAAGTACCGCCATTCCGCCGTGAGGAACCGTCGGTTCATGGTTCACCGCTCCGTGCCAACGCCAGGGAATCGCGCCGCCGAGCGCCTCCGTTCCGCCTACCGGCTCGTCTGGTGAGCTACGAAGTCCAGATGCGCTCGTGGTCCCGCCCTCAGCTTGCCGTGCCGTGCTCGCCGCACAGTTCGCCTCCGGGATCGCTTCACGGCTCGGTTGAAGGGCTTGCCCTCGACTGGTGCTCCGCTGTCGTGCTGCCGGCTTCCAGCGCGGCGATCGCCGCACGGATCGCCTCCGGGATCGGCACCTTCTCCCCGCGGTGATAGTCGTAGCTGACCACCACCACCTCCCCTTCCGCCGCCAGGGCCTGATGCTTCCGACTCACCAGCCGATAGACGAAACGGACCCGATCGCTGAGCACCTCCACCGCCTTCGCCCCGATCCAAAGATGATCGGGATAGACCAGGGCCTTGCGATAGCGCGCCGACGTGGAAGCCACAATCGGCCCCAGTCCCCGCTCCTCCTTGAGCTTCAGCCAGCCGATCCGCTCCAGATAGGCGATCCGCGCCTGCTCGAAATAGCGGAAGTAGACCACGTTGTTGACATGGCCATAGGCATCCATGTCTCCCCAGGCCACGTCCCACTCCACCACCACCGGGTAGGATTGCAACAGAGCGTCGAACATGGAGGATGTTCTACGCCATCCCAGCCGCTTCGGTCCAGGCGATCTCGGAGCTGGATGCCTCCCCCCGCAGCTTGACGGGCCAGCCTTGCGCTACGGACCCCCGCCTTGGCCTTCCGCCGCCGAAACCTTTCCGCCTCGCTCCTCTTCGGACCACCTTCTGCGATGGGCTACTTTTTGAGCCACACTTCCTCCGGCAGTGCCCACAGGCGCAGCGTCTTGTCAGAGCTTCCTGACAGGGCATAACGGCCATCGGGGGAAAAGGCGACGCTCTCGACCCCACTCGTGTGTCCGGTGAATCGGCGGATTTCCTTCCCCGTGGCCACCTCCCACAGCCGCAGGGTCTTGTCCCTGCTTCCCGACAGGGCAGAGCGGCCATCGGGAGAAAAGGCCACGCTGAAGACCCAATCAGTGTGTCCGGTGAATTGGCGGATTTCCTTCCCGGTGGATACGTCCCACAGCCGCAGCGTCGTGTCCAAGCTTCCCGATAGGGCAGAGCGGCCATCGGGAGAAAACGCCACGCTGGTGATCCCCCCGATGTGTCCCTCGAAGCGGCGGACTTCTTGATTCGTTGTTGGTTTCTCTTGGCTCACACCTTGGGCTAACCAGGGGGAACTCAGGATCAACAGTCCCAGGCCAACCAGCCCGACACCAGGCCGACTCAGCTCATGCCGATTCGAGGGGCGTTTGGGACTCGTGGCATTCCGCAATCGAGTTGGCGAACCCATTGGAGACCTCCGTTTGTTTGGCCGACGCGAGAGAGCTTCTCTTGCCTTAGCAAGGGGCTATTTTTTGAGCCACACTTCCTCCGGCAGTGCCCACAGCCGCAGCGTCTTGTCTGCGCTTCCCGACAGGGCATAGCGACCATCGGGAGAAATCGCCACGCTCCAGACCCCACCGGTGTGTCCAGTGAATTGGCGGATTTCCTTTCCGGTGGCCACCTCCCACAGCCGCAGGATATGCTTTTTATCGAACTGATCATAGCTCCCCGACAGGGCATAACGGCCATCGGGAGAAAAGGCGACGCTATTGACCTCTTCGGTGTGTCCGCTGAATTGGCGGACTTCCTTCCCCGTGTCCACCTCCCACAGCCGCAGGATATGCTTTTTATCGAACTGATCATAGCTCCCCGACAGGGCATAACGGCCATCGGGAGAAAACGCCACACAAAGGATCTTGTCGGTTTTTTCGGTGAAGCGGCGGACTTGCTGTCCCGTTTTCACATCCCATAACCGCAGGGTCTGGTCCTCGCTTCCCGACAGGGCATAGCGGCCATCGGGAGAAATCGCCACGCTCCTGACCAAATCGGTGTGTCCGGTGAAGCGGCGGATTTCCTTCCCCGTGGCCACCTCCCACAGCCGCAGGGTCTTGTCCTCGCTTCCGGACAGGGCATAGCGGCCATCGGGAGAAAACGCCACGCTCGTGACTCCATCAGTGTGTCCGCTGAATTGGCGGACTTCCTTCCCCGTGGCCACCTCCCACAGCCGCAGGGTCTTGTCCTCGCTTCCCGACAGGGCATAGCGACCATCGGGAGAAAACGCCACGCTCCAGACCGTCTCGGTGTGCCCGCTGAATTGGCGGATTTCGCCGGGCACTTGCCATGTCCGGCGGAGGGAAGCAGAGACAGCCCCTCGGCCATCCGCGACGCGAAACTCAAGTTCCAATGCTCCTGGTGCCACACGTTCCAGGCGGACCTGGCCCTCTGGTGCCATCTGCCAGTTGTTCTCCCCAACCCGGCGATACTCGAAGGTGAGGGTGTCGCCGTCCGGGTCGTTCCCATCCAAGCGGATGGTGAAGGGCTGGCCTGGCACTGGTTCCGCCGGATCGGTTCCCGCGATGGCCACCGTCGGCGGCTGATTCGAGGAGGGTGTTTGGTCTGGTCTCGGAGCATCGGTTGGGTGGCGGGTGGTGTGGGTGGTCTGCCAGGAGCCGATCTCGTAAGCCAGCAACACAGCCACTGCCACTCCCCCACCGAACAAAATTTGACGCCGACGTTTGGGATCACGGAGCACTGCCTGCAACCGCGACCACAAGTGGGATAGCAGTTCAGAGAGCGAAGACTTCAGCGAGGAACGTGCTGCGGGCGGCGGCGGGGGTGGCGGTGGCGGCGCCGCCATGCTCGGTGCAACCTGGGACAACCAGGAAGGCAAACCGCGGGACGACGGGCGAGAGGACGGCGGGCGAGAAGAAGACGAGGACGTTTCACCCGGCATCACAAGGAAAAAATCATCGGAAGAGGGAGAAGTCGGAGTGTAATGCGGCCTTGGTTCCAGATAGTGCTGCACGGTTGTTCGATCTTCGCGGGACAGCGGGCGTACTTTCCCGTCGCGGACCAATTCCGTCAGCCAGGGGGTGGCAGTTATCGGACGGACCGCGCTCAGAAGAAGATGGCCGACCAGATGGCGGGCGTCCTCCTCCGGCAATTCCCAGAGCCGGCGGAAGAGACGCGAGTCCTTGGGTTGTTCAAAGTCCGCCTTGGTGAAGAGCAGATTGTCACCTTCGTTGTTGAATGGCTCCCAGAGGGTGGGATCGACCATCAAGCAGCGCAAGGCGGTATAGATCACCAGATGGGAGAAGCGATCCACGTCCGGGCCGTAATATCCCTGCTCCAGGCGTTTCGGGTGTTGATAGTTCGGATGTCCGCGTTCGGTTGACGTGGTCTGAGCCAGTGCGGGGACGTACATGCCATCGTAGTCCACGAGCCTGAGGAACACCACGGGGGCTTCGCTGCCTGGAACCATGAGGACGTTGCCATGCTGCAAATCGCCGTGGCCAATGTTTTTGTCGCGGAGGTTTTGCGCAAGCCGGAGCCAAAGTTGGGTGAGGGCCTGGAGCGTCTCACGCGCATTGTGATTGTTCAAGCAATCGCGCACGAAGGCGTTGAGGGGCTTCCCCTCGACCCAGTGCATCTTGAGGATCGGGTACCAACGGCCGCGGACGAGGATGCCAGAATCCAGATAATGGAAGTCCACCATGCAGGGAAGGCGGACACGCTGGAGATGCTCGCTGATCGCCTGATAGCGCTCCCGCAAGCTGGGCACTTCTCGTGTAAAACACTTGACGGCCCACCGCTGCCCGTTCGGAGAGGTGACCTGAAACACAATGCCGAAGGCGCCACTTATGGGCTTGGGCATGCCGAATTTGTTGTCCACCGTAACCTGTCCTTCTTTCAGGTCGGGGTCCTGAAAGCAGCGCTTCGGGTGCTGGATGGTTTCTTGGTAGTCCAGATCGATTGGCCAGGTCGTCATGGAGTAGCTCTCGCTTCGTCGTAGCCAGGTTTACTCCTCTGGGGTTGACCGCGCGAGCACATCATCGCTCGGCGGCAGGATTCCAGGTGGTACCTGAAAAGAATCGCTCGTCAAAGCTCAATCGTTCCTTGGACCTTGATGCATCTTAATGATCGGTTTGGGTGGATACAATCGACGTGCGTCCAAACGCTGCGTTTTTTTCGCCGGATGGATTTTTTCGCTTTCGAGAAGAGGGTGTAGGTTCGGCGACTGGGGGGGTGGGGGCAAGCCGTTGTCTTTCTGGTGAGTGCAGCGTGCCGTTTTTCCCAGCGGTTGGGGTGGGAGTGTGCGGTTTGCGGTTTGTGGCTGGCTTTTGTGAGGATGGCCGGGGGGCTCTTGCCGAGGGGGCGGTGGGGGCGGAACCTGTCAGAAGCGGACTGTGCGAGGACCAAGCCTTCGTGAGGACTTCCCCATGAGTGCAAGCCGGTCGGGACGGGTGTTGGCCGTGATTGCCGCTTTGCTCGGCTGGATGTTCGACGGTATGGAGATGGGTTTGTTCCCGCTGGTGGGGCGGGATGCCTTGCGGGAATTGCTGGGGGCGGAGGCGGAACAAGCGGCACTGGACCTGTGGTATGGGGTGGTGCTGGCCTGCTTTCTGGTGGGGGCGGCGACGGGGGGCGTTCTCTTCGGCTATCTGGGGGACAAGTTCGGGCGCGTTCGCGCCATGACCTTGAGCATTCTCCTCTATTCGCTCTGTAGCGGTTTGAGTGCGGCGGCGTCGGGACCGGCGGTGCTGGCCATCCTCCGCTTTCTCGGCGCCCTGGGCATGGGGGGGGAGTGGGCGTTGGGCGTCGCCTTGGTCATGGAGTTGTGGCCGGGAGCGTCCCGCGCTCTGCTTGCCGGTTTGATCGGCGCCTTCGGCAACCTGGGTTACACCATCTGCGGCGGGATGGCTTATGCTCTGCATCACCTGACCCCGGAGCAAGTCCAGCAGTCGCTTCTGGCGCTGGGCCTGCCCCAGGAGTGGACCCACGCCCTGACGGCCCATCGCTACTGGCGCCTCCTCTTTCTGCTGGGGGCGATTCCCGCGTTGCTCACGCTGCTCATCCGTCTGTTTGTGCCGGAGTCGGACAAATGGGAACACGCGCGGCAAGCGGGCAAAGCCTTCCACTGGTCGGAGCGGGACCTTTTGGGCGTGCTGCTGGGGACGGCGTCGGCCTGTGGCGTGATCGCCTTGTGGGCGGCTCCGGCGGGTGCCTTGCCTTCCTCTGTGCGGCTGGCCGGCTCGCTCGTGGGTTTGCTCCTGGTGGTGGGGGGGTATTTGTATCCGGCGCGGGGTTATCTGCTGCGCAGCGGACTACCGGCGGTTCAGCGGCGCTGGGTGCTGGGCCGCATGCTTCTGGGGGCGGGTTTGAGCGGCGTGCCCCTTCTGGGCACCTGGGCCGGCCTGATGTGGATGTACATGTGGGTGGGGAAGCTGCCGGGCGGCGATGTCCCCGAAGCCAAACCGCTGCTGCAAATCATCTCGTCGGTCTCCGCCGCGGTGGGCTGTTTCCTGGCCGCCTTGCTTTGCGCCCCGCTGGGACGTCGAGCTGTCTATGCCGCCCTCTGCCTGCTGTCGCTCTTGACGATGGTCGGCTTCTACCGCCTCAATGACCATTACGGCACCACGTTCCTGCTCACCGCGGCGCTGATGAGCCTGGTCTCCGCCGCCTTCTACGGCTGGCTGCCACTCTACCTGCCGGAGCTATTCCCCACGGCGGTGCGGGCCACGGGCCAGGGTTTCGGCTTCAACTTCGGGCGGATCATCGCCGCTGCCGGCAATCTGCAAATGGCCAACCTCTTGGCCGCCTTCGACAACGACTACGCCCAAGCCTGCGCCGTCGTCGCCGCGGTGTACCTCGTCGGCCTTCTCCTCATCGCCCTCGCACCGGAAACCCGTGGCCGACCTCTGCCGGAGTAAAAACGCGCGGATTCAGACCCCTTCGCCTCCTCCGGTGTGCCGCGGACCAACAGGAGAACACTTCCAAGCCAGGGGAAAGGCGGCCCCGTCATCCGCCCCAGGATGGGGACCCAAAAAAAGTAAAAAATTTCCGAACCGGAGGGCGGCCAACTGCGTCTTCTATCTTTGGGGGTAAGGGGGAACTCTGCCCATTTCGGGCCGGGGAAGCCTCGCTTCGGGAAAATCGAGGGTCCGTCGCGCAAGGAGGAGTATGCCCAGCGTTCAGAATAACGGGCCTGGTTCACCTATCTGTCTTAGGTGCGAAGAAACCCTCCTTTTTAAGAAGGAGGGTTGGTTCACCTATCTGTTTCCGTTTTAGTTGTGAAGAATCCTTCCTTAATTAAGTGGGGAATAAATCGGGGGAATTCTTCCCTTGAGGAAGGGGTCCGATCGGAAGAGTCCTATGTTGTCCTTCTAATGGAGGGTTTCATCGGATCGGGGGCAGATGATCATCACCCTGATATGCAAACCGATGTTTGTTGGTTTTATCCCAGGGAAAGGAGGAACGGCAGCGGCAGGGAGCGAAAAGGGGAATTTTCCCAAAATATCCTTCAGCAGTCCGCGAAGGACTTCGGTAGACAACCCTGGTTCCCGGAAAGGAGAAGGGACCAACGCACGAGCCACGGTGGGCACTGCGGATGTTCTGGCGGGGCGGTTCGGGAAAAAATCGAGATTTTCGGGGAATAATCCGACCGCTCTGCATCTAGTGTGTGGAAAGAGCCAGAGGGCGGCCGGCAACCGGCGAACGCCAGCGACCCCGGCGAGTGACACGCCATGAACATCAACCGCATGGTTTCACCTCCCGAACACTGCTCGGAGCGCCAGGTTCCCGGTTCCCTCGGTGCGATCAGGGGAGCCGTGGCGGCAGCGGCCTTCCCCGATTTCCTGTTCCTGTGGGAGGATTGCATCTTGCATTACTCGCTACGCCCAGCGATTGCCTCGATGCCATCCGCTGGTCTTGGCATCCTGTCATTTCAGAGTCTCTATTTCCACTAAGTTGTGGAGATATGGCTCTGTCTTACGTAGTTTGGACTGACTTTTTCTGTTGACCCTCAGCGGGTTTTTTGAGCTAGGTTCTTTGCTCGAAGGTTTGTGCTTGACCGCATGACCTCAGAGTGCGGGGGATTGTTTGGTGCTCTGGGAACGAGCTAAACGCGGCTTGTTCAGTTATCCAGCTACGACGGAGGTCTCCTAATAATGTCCATCCGCCGTTGACGAATGAACTAGTGGATCTCAGTAAGTTTAGTGTCCAAAACGAAGACTCTAATTGAAAGGAGAAAAACATGTTTGACTGGCTATTTGCCAAAAAAACCAAGACGGTCCACACCCGCAAAGGTTGGTTCGGTGATCGAATCACCGATGTGACCTACCACGATACCGGCCGGAAGGTTCGTTACCGGACCCGTCCGGGCATCTTCGGTGGAAAGGTCACAAAGGCCTACGAACTGCGAAAAGGCAAGAAGAAAAATTGACCGCTGAGAGCCACGGTGGGCACTGCGGATGTTCTGGCGGGGCGGTTCGGGAAAAAATCGAGATTTTCGGGGAATAATCCGACCGCTCTGCATCTAGTGTGTGGAAAGAGCCAGAGGGCGGCCGGCAACCGGCGAACGCCAGCGACCCCGGCGAGTGACACGCCATGAACATCAACCGCATGGTTTCACCTCCCGAACACTGCTCGGAGCGCCAGGTTCCCGGTTCCGGTTCCCTCGGTGCGATCAGGGGAGCCGTGGCGGCAGCGGCCTGCCCCGATTTCCTGTTCCTGTGGGAGGATTGCATCTTGCATTACTCGCTACGCCCAGCGATTGCCTCGATGCCATCCGCTGGTCTTGGCATCCTGTCATTTCAGAGTCTCTATTTCCACTAAGTTGTGGAGATATGGCTCTGTCTTACGTAGTTTGGACTGACTTTTTCTGTTGACCCTCAGCGGGTTTTTTGAGCTAGGTTCTTTGCTCGAAGGTTTGTGCTTGACCGCATGACCTCAGAGTGCGGGGACTTCTTGGTGTGATTTAGGAGCTGAGCCGGTCGCCGAAGCCGTCCGGATGGGACTGCTTCTGTGGTTGCCGGCCGAGGTGTCCCGCCGTCGAACCTCGATGAACTCCCCTGGACCAGGGACCACCTGAAGTGCGGCGGGAGGCGGTCCTGCGTGCCCGAAGCCGAGGCGTGTCTCGTGCCGAGGGCGAAACATTCCGGGACATCAACTAAGGAGAACACATGACCCAAGACACGATCGAGCTGATTCTGCAAGTGCAAAATGGCGACAAAAAAGCGTTCGACAAATTGTACAGTCAATACTACCAAAAATTGCTTCGATATATTTCTGATCTTTGCCGCAAGGCCAATTTAGCCAACGAAGATGAAGACATTGTTCAGGAAACATTTCTCAAGGTATGGCAAAAATTGAAAACGCTCAAGGACCCCAAAGCTTTCGAAAGCTGGTTGACAAAAATTGCGAAAAATATCGTCTATCGCCATACGAAGAAAAAAATTCGAGATAAGAAAAGCTTGCGGCGTTCGGTGAGCAGCGGTATTCGTCAGGTCATTCGCGGCGGTGTCAACCCAACCGATTCTGGGGAGGTGGGTTGGGAAGATCAAGCTTACAATCCTGAGCAAACCGATCCCATGGACGGAGTCGCTGACCGGGAAATGTGCGAGACGCTCCGCCAAGTGCTGCCGCACCTTTCGCCACTCCATCGCAAAGTTGTGGAAGAGCACTATTTGAACGGCCGTTTGGTCGCGGAGATTGCCCAGGAGCTGAACAAGCCGGAAGGCACCATCAAGCGTCTGCTCTACGAAGCCCGTGCGGTGTTGCGCGCCCCGCTGGCCCACAAGCTGTCCTTCTGATCGGCCTGTTTTGGCTGGAAGGCCTCGTGCCTGTCATCCGGGGGCGGGCGCGGCATCGGGTCTTGGTTTTTCTTGTGACTTTTACACACCGTCCCCTTGTTTCTGCTGAAAGGTCTTCTCGACCGTTTGCCGCTGCCCTTCCTTCTTACCTTCCCTCTTACTTTTTCCTATCCCCTGCGGGTGCTATTGCTCTTCTCCTGGCTTTGCTTGTTCGCGAACATCTCCTCGCGCTTCGCGACTGTCCCTCCCTTTCTCGCCTTACGTCCCGGCTGCCCTTTCCCTCTCGGTAGGATGAGGAAAGGACTAAGGGCGGAGGCGGATTTTCCCCTGCGGATGAGGAGGGGGAACGGTTGGAGGACAGGAAAAAAATGGGCGGCCTCCCGCTGTCCGCGTCCGAAGGAGGGGAGGCCGGTAGGAGGCTGCGGTTTGCGTCAAAGTTTGCTAGCGAGATGTCAGGAGAGTGTCAGCGACGGCGGAGCATCCGGGCGGCGCCGATCAGGGGCAATCCCAGGGCAGCCAAGGCCAGCGTGGCTGGTTCCGGCACTCCTGGCGTGGGGCCTTGGCTTCCGGTTGGCGTGATCGTTTCCGTGATGTTGTTGTCGATAACGCCGTCGGCAGCTCGCGGATTGGTCGCGGTGAAGAAGCTGGGCTTGCTCGACGAATAGAGCGAGGTGGCCATGAAGTTGCCCAACGTGAGCTGGCCGGCGGGGATCGTGGGGCCGTTGTAAGTCCAGGTCAGGTTGACGATGCCGGGATCATCCGTGGGACTGAGCAGGGGCGGGGTCTGGCCGGTCAGGTTGGTGGAGACGCTCCAGTAGGCGGCGTAGCTCGCGTCCGGCCCGGTGGCGCTGACCTTAGCCGAACCCGCGATGTACCCCTCGAAGTCGTAGATGGTGAAGTAATCTCCCGCTTTCAGTTGCATATCGGTGGGCAGAACCACCGAGTAGGTCCAGCGGAAATTGCCGGATTCGGGTTGCACCGTGACCGAAACGGGGAGCAAGCCAGCCCGAGCCTGCCCCAAACTCAAGGCGAGCATGGCCAGGCCCACACCCGCGTAGGCGAGCCGGCGCGTCCAGAACAAACGTTGTGTCATCGAAATGATCCTCCGTGTCAGGCGACTCCTCGGTGTGCACGGCCCGTCCATCGGGCCGCCGCTCCCGCCCGCCGTTTCCCTCCGTCGGCGGCGAGCCGGGTGGCTTTCCAAGCGGGACTGTATTACCGCCAGCAACGCTTCCTTGTCAACGCCACTTCCCGCTCCCTGCCGCTGGGGTGCAACCAAATTCTCTGGGGGTTCCCTGCCGGGCAGCTCTGCTAGTCTGGGGAAACACCTCGCGGCTTCAGCCCCCACCCCCAGAGAATCTAGTTACACCCTGCCGCTGGAGCTTTCCCGCCTCTGGGCATTCTGCCCCAAGACTTTCCCGTACCGGGCCGAACCGCGGAAGGCGGCGCGAGGGGAACGCGATTTTCGCCAGCGGGGGAAAGGGTGGCATCTTCAGCGTCTGGGAGAAGGGGCGTTTTGAACCTCGCTGACCTTGCGCTGGTCTTGTCCCGGCGGGGTTAGAGGACATTTCCCAGGGAAAGCCACAGTTCCCTCTGCGGGCGGGCTTGGAGGCGGCGGGCGGCGGCTTGGGCATACGCCGGGTTCAACTCGATGAGGATGCAGCGGCGGCCCAGTTCCTGCGCAGCCAGGGCGGTGGTGCCGGAACCGGCGAAGGGATCGAGCACCGTCTCCCCCGGACGAGTGGCCAGCAGGATACAGCGGCGGGCCAGGTCCTTGGGAAAGGCTGCGGGATGATCGCTGCTATTAGGTTCGGAACCGAGCAGCCAGTAGTTCTTCAGGTTTGCCCCGCTGGGTTCGCGCACGGCCTGGTGGTCGTAGAAGTAGCCGGGCTGCTGGGCGAAGAGGAAGATGTCCTCCGTAGCTCGGCTGGGGCGGTTGCGCACGCTTTCGGGCATCGGCGTCTTTTTGATCCAGACGATGTGGCTGCGCAGGATCCAGCCGTCCTCTTGCAGAGCAAAGGCCACGCGCCAGGGCAGGCCGAGCAGGTCCCGATCTTTGAGTCCCCAGCATGCGGGAACCCGGCAGTTCCGCTTCTGGATGAGCTTGCGGGTGTTGCCGACGCGGGCGTTGGGGCCATGCCGGCCTGTGCCGCCGTTGCGGGCGTAACCATCTCCGATGTTGAGCCAGAGCGTCCCCTCCGGCCGCAAAATCCGACGGACCTCGCGGAAGATGGCCACCAGATGAGCAACATACTCCGCCGGCGACGGCTCGCTGCCGAGCTGCTCCGGATGCTCATAATCCCGCAGGCCCCAATACGGCGGGGAGGTGATGCAGCACTGCACCGACTCGCTGGGCAACAACGGTAGAAGTTTCCGGCAATCGCCGATGAGCAGCCGCGTCTCCCCGATGTGCACTTCCGCGTGCTCCACAAACTGGCCCCCAGGAGAGAACCCCTTGTCCATACGCTGCTCTGACTCAGACGAGGATGGCTTCTGCATCCGCCACCGTTTCCACACTCGACCCTACTCTCACTCCCGATTCTACACCTCCACTCCCGGCTCACCAAGCGAAGCTGCGCTCCTCTTACTTAGAACTTCCCGGCAAAAGGGAACTAAGAAAATCACGATTCAGCAATGGAGTGATTCTCAGGGGAGAGAGTCTCTGGGCGCGAGGCGGACCGGGAAGAAGGGAAGCGAGTGGAGGTTGGGCGATTCCTTCTGGCAGGATCGGCGGTGGGCCGGTCAGGGGTGGCGGCGCCAGAAGCCGAGCAGGGGTAAGCCCAGGGCGGCCAGCACCCAGGCGGCCGGCTCCGGCACCGGCGGCGGCGGGGGCGGCGCCTTCGGCGTGGGCACCGTCGTCGGCGTGATGTTGTGGTCATTGTAGCCACCGACCGTTCCCGTCCGCGCTGTAAACCAGGACTCCTTGGTGTCCGGATAGATCGACAGTGCCCAGAAGTTCCCCAGACCCGTCTGGGCGGCGCCGAGGACTGGCCCGTGATAGGTCCAGGTCAGATTGGGGATGCGGGGATCGTCCATGGGCAGCACGCCGGGCGGTGTCGGGCCAGTGCCACTGCTGGAAAAGCTCCAGTAACTGGCGTAAGGCGTGCCACCCACCTGGTCGCTTCCGGGGACGAAGCCGTCGAAGTCGTAAATGGTGAAGTAGTCCCCCGGACGGAGCAAGGCGTCGCTGGGCAGCACAATGGCGTAGGTGAAGCGATAGTAGCCGCCATCCGGCAGGACGGAGACCCGCACAGGAACCAAGCCGGCCTGAAGCGGCGCCGCTACTCCCAGCGTCAGCAGCAGCGGAATGGCGAACCCACGACCACGACAAAATCCCGACATCGAGTTTCTCCTTGGGTGAATCTTCGGGCGGTAGAGTTTGGCCCTGGCGGAACTCTTCAGCCAGTTCCTGCATCGCGGCCCAAGGTAGCACTTCTGGAATTCGCGGGTCAAGGGGGATTGCGTTGCGGTCGAAAGCGAGCGGAACAGGGGAGGTTGGCGAGGAAAAAGGAGGGACAAAGGGGCGAACGAAACAGGGGCGGACTTGGGAGAGAGGCAGCGGCGCAGGAGACCAAGGAACCGGCTTAGGGGCTGGGGGTGGAGTCGGACGGCGGGGGCAGAAGGGAAGACGGGGCGGGGGGTGCGGTGCTTGGCGGCGGGACGGCGAGGGGCAAGTGCGGGGCGGAATCGCTGGGGTCGAGAGTCGGCCAGCTTGGTGCTGCTTCGGGGCTGGCTTTGTCCGCCGGGGCAATGATCAAGGGCTTGATCTCGCCGCTGTGAATGTCCACCACGATGCAGGTGCGGGGATTGGCCCGAAAGAGGGCGCCGGGATTGGCTACCAATGTGCGGCCGGTGCGGTGCTGTTCCCGCATGTGGGTGTGGCCGTAGAAGAGGTAGTCGAAGTAATCCGCCATTTCCAACTGGCGCAGGTGCCGCCGTTCGTGGCTGTGCAGCCAGGCGATGCGTTTGCCGCCGATTTCCAGCGCGCCGAAGGTCTCGAAGTGCACGCCGCCGATCTGCTTGATGGCCCGCGCTAGCTCCTGACGCTGGCGATCCCAGTTCCCGAAAACGAAGTAAGTCGGCACGGGACGAAACGCCTCGACCGCAGCCACCGACTCGATGTCCCCGCAGTGCAGGATCAGTTCGACCTGATGTTCCTGGAGACGGCGCACGGCTTCCGCAATCGCTTCGTGGCGATCATGGGTATCGCTGACCACACCAATGCGCATACCGTCCCCCACACGTGTTCTTCATCCTCCGGCTCCTGCCACCATTTTTAATCTTACGCCACTGTACCACGCGGCGGTACTGCTGGGGAGTTCAGTTGCCCGGCGGAGGCGGTTCCGGTGCTGTGCCGAACCCGGCGGACGGCCCGGTGGAGGCGGCGGATGCCTTCGCGGATTTGCTCCGGTGTGGCGACGCCGAAGCTCAGGCGGCAGGCGTGGTGTGGCGGGCGCTCCCCGTCGGCGGGCAGATAGGCGAACTCGCCGGGGACGTAAAGCACGCCCTCCTCCAGGGCCGCCTGGGCCAGTGCCCCCTGCGGGCCGGTGTCCAGATCGGCAAACGCCAGCCAAACGTACAATCCCCCTGCCGGCCGGCTCCAACGAATCCCGGCTTCCTGGCCAAGAGTGGCCGCCAACTCGTCCAGCATCACGTCGCGCTTGTGCCGATAGAGCGGGCGCAGGCGGTCCCGCTGCCGCTGATACTCCCCGCGGTCGATCAGCTCCGCCAGCAGATGCTGCACGAGATGGGCCGAGCCGAAATCGTGGTTCCCCTTCAGGTGCAAGATCGGCTCGCGTATCTCCGGCGGCAGGAGGGCATAGCCGCACTTGAGTCCCGGTGCGCACGGCTTGGAAAACGTGCCGGCGTAGACCACCCAGCGGTTGTCCCGATCCAGGCTCTTGAGGCTCGGCAGGTCCGGCCCTTCGTAGCGCAGCTCGCGGTAGGCGGCATCTTCCACGACCAGGACCCGCTGGCGGCGGCTGAAGCGCTGGACCAGCTCCAACAATTGCGGACGCCGTTCGGCGGCGAGCGTCCACCCCGTGGGGTTCTGGAAGTAATCGACGGTGTAAAGGAGCTTGACGCGCTCCGCCGCTCCCTGCCGCGCGAGTTGTTCCCAGAGTTCCTCCAGGGCCGGCAGGCACAAGCCCCCCTCATCCACGGGTACGCCGAGCACCTGGACGCCGTGGCTTTGCAAGACACTGTGGAAGACGAAGTAGGAGGGCGCCTCGGTGAGCACGATGTCGCCGGGGTCGAGCAGCACTTCGGCCAGAAGGTAGAGCAACTGCTGCGAGCCGGTGGTCAGAACGACGTCGTCGGGGGTGAGGTTCAACTCGTGGGGGGAGCAGCCGTCGGCCTGGCCAAGGAGGTGGAGGACTTGTTCGCGCAGGCGGGGCAGACCCTGGGTCGAGCCGTATTGCAAGGCGGCGGGTCCGCGCCGGGGGTCGAGCAGCACGGCCTGGCAGGCCTGGGCCACCGCTTCGCAGGGCAGGCTACCTTCATCGACGAGGCCAGCGGCCAGCGAGATCAAGCCGGGCGTCTCCAACGCCTTCTGGATGTAGAAATTGATGGGGGAATCAGTGGTCCGTAGGGACTTGCGGGAGCGCACGATCGGCGGTGGAGACAGTCTGCTGTCAGTGCCGGGGGGAACCCTGGACGTGCAGCCAGACACAGCGGTCCGTTCACTCTGCGGCGGGGCATCGGGCAGGTGGGAAGGCATGGGTGGTTCGTCCTTTCTTCATCGAGGTCAAAAAAGGCGTCGGCCCCGGGAACTTGCTCCGGGGCCGACATGCACTGGGTCTTCGCGGGACTGAGTGATGGCACCCCGGAGCTAGCTGCCTCCTGCGGCAATCGCTGCAGCGGCAGCCAGAATGGCAGCGGCCAGGGCTGCGGCGGGAACACAAGCCCCAGGAGCGGACCCAGCGGCCCATCGTCCTGCCTTGGCCTGTTCGCCGTACTTCCGCTCCGTCTCCCAGAATGGCTCCGCCGCCCCCGACGCTCCACGCCATCGGGACGCTCGCTGCGCCAGTACCGGGGACAATCGCCGCCCCATCGCTACCTCGGCTTACACTTCCCTTCGGGATGCCAACATCCTCACTCTATCGCCGCCTTTCCCCACTGACAAGGGAAAAACCCCTTTCGCTTCGCAAACCGCTTCCTTCACCGGGGAATCAACGAGGTCTTGGAACACCGCCTTGTTCTCGTGCGAGCAATGTTGGCCAGGCGGAACGAGCAGGGGAAAACGGGCCGGCCCAGCCCGCCCTCCAGGAAGTGTGTGTTAATATTGAGGGAGAAGGCGGAGAGCGCCCGGCGGGGCATCCCGGTCGAAGCGGCGCAGGGAGCCAGCGGTGGGACGGCGGGGGTTCCCCAGCATGCCTACGGGAACAACGTGAGGGAAGCGGCGATGGCGGCGAGCCGATTGCATCTGGAATGCCTGGAAGGGCGGGAATGTCCGGCGACGGTCAACCTGTTCAACGGCATCCTGACCGTTTTGGGCACGGACAGTGCGGACAGCATCATCATCAGCCAAAGCGGTACCACGATCAGTGTGGCGGGACAGAGCTTTTCCGCCGCTCAGGTACGGCGGATTGTGGTGTCGGCGGGGCAAGGGGATGATCTGGTGCGCAACAACACGGCGATCGCAGCGACGCTTTACGGCGGGATAGGCCACGATCGGCTTATCGGCGGCAGCGGGCGGGATGTGCTCTACGGCGGGCAGGGGAACGATTATCTCAACGGGCGGCAGGGGGTGGACCGCCTCATCGGCGGTTCGGGGAATGACCAACTGGTTGATACCCTCGGCGGGGACGTGCTCAACGGGGGCAGTCCGGCGCCGAATCGGGGCAACACGAGCTTTGAAGCCGAGATCATCCGACTGGTCAATCAGGAGCGCGCCCGCGCTGGACTAGCCCCGCTGACGGTCAGCGGCCGACTCAATCAGGCGGCCTATCTGCACACGCTGGACATGACGGCGATCAGCAATCGCTACGGTCCCGATGCCGGGCACCAGCACACCCTCTTCGGCACGACGCGTCCGCAGTTGCTCGACCGGCTGGACGCCGCCGGCTACGATACCTGGACGCGTTCGTTTGCCTTCGGAGAAAACATCGCCTACGGCTACAGCAGTCCGGCGGAGGTCATGTCCGCCTGGATGGCTTCACCGGGCCATCGGGCCAACATTCTCAATCCGAACTTCACGGAGATCGGGGTCAGCGTCCTGGCCGACGCTTCGGGCCGTCTCTTCTTCACTCAGAACTTCGGCCGACTTGTCTGACATCGGTCGGGCGCCTCTCTGAGCTTCTTTTTCCGCATCCCAACCGAGCAGCCGAGCCAGGATATCTGAACATATTTCCCATTCCGATTTGATTGTCAAATCAAACATTCGGCGGGGGAATGACATAACTGAACACATTTTCCATTTTAATTCGATTGTCAAGGCGAACCATTGACGGGGGAAGACGGGGGCCGAAGGGGGGAAGAGAGAGTGCCGCAAGGGGCGTCAGTGCTCGATCTGGTACCATTCCGGGCCGCTGGCTTCGTAGCGGGAGTAAAGGTCGTCGCGGTCGACGGGGGCGTGGGCCAGACCCTGACGGGTCGCTTCCTCCAGGAGGGCGTCCAGGGCGTCGAGGGCGACCATGTACTGCCGGGCCAGTCGGCCCTGGTAATGGGTGAAGTCCACCGCTTCCGCATAGACCTGTTCATACACGTCGGGACGCTGGCGCAACAGGTGCGTCCACAGATGCGTCAGGCGGCTTTGGAACGCCTCGCGGCTTTCCTGCTCTTCCGCCAGCAGTGTCAGGCAGACGTATTCTGGCTCGCTCATGATCGTCCGTCGGTTTTGGCTCCGGTCGGCCCAGGCGGACCGCTGGGCAAACCGGCCGTTCACGGGGAATGGGAGGGCTGTCCTGCCCCTTCGGCTTTCACATTCGGCGTCTTTGCCTCCGCAGCATCAGCTTAGGGAGCGAGGGCGGGATTGTCCGCCGGAGGGGCCAAGGAGCGCGGGGGAGGCAGGGGAGCAGCAGCGGGGCCTACCGGGCGGAAGGAGTGCAAGCGGAAGGGGTGAGGGCGGCGGCGTTGGCCACCACGAGGATGTCGCAACGGGCGAGCAAGTCGTACTGTCGGGCCAGGCACGTATGCGGGGCGAGCACCGCGCGCAGGCTGGCCTCTTCCGCCGCAGGAGCGGGGAGGAAGAGGTAGGCCGGCGTCGGCGTTTCCAGGAAACGGCGGACGGCGGCGGCATCCGGCAGGTTCATCACTTCCCGCCCGCAGTAAAACACCAGGCTGGGAGCGAACCAGCGATGCGTTCCCACGCGCAGGTCCCGCTGCGGCTCTGCGATACCGCTGGCTTCCACCAGCACCTTCGGTGCCCGATGGCGATCGAGTGTCACCGGCAGGACTGCGGCACTGGCCGCGACAAAGGCGATACCCGCCACGGCCAGCCGCCGCCGCAGCGCCGCCGCTTCGCCCCGCTTCCAGGCCTTCCATCCCGCCGCTGCTCCGCCGACAGGAATCAGCCCCAGCCAGCAGCACAGGCCCAGGCCGTGGTACCAGCGTTCCGCCACGAGCAGGCCGACCCCCGCCGCCAGACCCACCGCCGCGAGCAATCCCAAGGCTGTTGGCACCACCCAGCGCGCCAGAGGCACCTGCTCCCTCTGCCAGCGCGCGAAGAACCGGCCCGTCAAGAGCGCCAGCGCAGGGTAGAGCGGGAAGATGTAATTCGGCAGTTTTGTCGCCGCCGCGGAAAAGACCAGCAGGTACACTCCGATCCAGCAGACAAGGAAGCGGTACGGGCGGGGGTCCTCCGCTTCCCCCCCGGTGCTCGGCTCCGCCAAGGCCAGAAAGCGGCGGACACGTCCCACCGCCTGCTGCCCGGTGTGCTCCAGCACCGGAATGAGCCAGAGACTCCAGGGCAGAAAAAAGACCGGCAAGACCAGAGCATAGTAGAAGAACGGCCCGCCATGCCCTTCCATCGGCCGCGCGAAGCGCTCCAGGTTTTCCCGCCCAATGAACGCTTTGACCCATTCTCCCCGTGTCTCGCTGGCCACCAAGGCGTACCACGGTCCGGCTGTCAGCAAAAACAGTCCCGCCGCACTCAACAGGCGCCCGTCCAGCAAGCGCCGCCCCTCCTTCTGCCAGAGGAAGTACAGCAGAATGACCAGTCCCGGCAGGGCAGCCCCGATCGGCCCTTTGGTCAACACCGCCAGGCCGCAGGCCGCCGCCACGGGATGCCACCAGGCCCGCCGCCCCTGCTCCTGCCCCCACCAGAAGGCGAAGAATGTCAGCACGGTGAAGAAGAGCAGCGGAGCATCCGGCGTGGCCGCCCGGCTCAGGATGGCAAACTGCACCGCACTGCCCAGGATCACCCCGGCCCATAGGCCGCTGGCCCGGTCCCACAGCCGACGGCCCAGTTCATAGCACAGCAGCACTGCGCCCAGACCGCAGAGAACCGACGGCCCGCGCGCCCACCCCTCCGACACCCCCCCCACTGCATAACTCCACCGCTGCAACCAGTACAACAACACCGGCTTGGCCGTCCGCAACTGATAGTTGAACGTCGGCACGATCCAACTGTCTGCCTCGGCCATCTCGCGCGCCGCCTCGGCGTTGACCCCTTCATCCACATCCCACAGACTGTAGCTGCCTAGCCCCGGCAAGCTGACCAGTCCCACCACGAGCAGCAGCACGGCATAATCGCCCAGGCGCTCCCGCATGCCAAGCTCTCCGTTCTGCCAGGGTCTCCGGTTTCCAGCCCGCCAGAGGGTGACTTCCTGCCGTGGAGGGAAGCCGCCGCCCTCCCGTCCCGCCGCCTGCCCCTTTGCCCCTTCCGCCGAACGGGCCGAGCAGCAAGCCGCCTGCGGTGACAGGAAATCCCGAAGCGGTCGAGGATTGGTCGAGGATTCCCCCGCGTTCCCAGGGTTCCCCACCGACTACCAAGCCAGCCCATCCCCGGCGTCCGCCGAGGTTCCCCAATCGCCCAGGGAATCCCGGCGTTTGCCAAGTTGTCCAGGGAATCCCGGCGTTTGCCAAGTTGTCCAGGGAATCCCGGCGTTTGCCAGGGAATCCCACCCTAGCAATTCCCTCCCGCCGCGCGAAGGGGAAAGCGGAAGTGCTGCCGTATCGCAGGGAGCCACAAGCTGCTGGGAAGCCGTTGATTCCCCCCGCGTGGCCGGGGCATTCCGGGGCGATCTGCGAACGGCAGGGTTCGTGTCCCGCCGGGCCGCCAATTCGGCGTTGAAGGAGCGAGAAGAGGGGGGCCTCCGCCATTGCGGCGGAAGCGGAACCTGCTAGCCATCGCAGGTTTTTTAAAATGTGGCTCCTTGCAGTGCCGCCGGACATTGCCCGCCTCTTCAACCCCTGCATGGCCACCTATTCAGGAAGAAGGGGGTGTAAAAGACAAAGGGGGCAAGTGACAATTCCTGGTCCGTTCATCCCGGAGGTGTTCCGATGTGCGGCTTTCGGCTTGTGCTGGTGCTGAGCAGCCTAGTAGCCGGTGCGGCCCTGTGCGCGGCGGCCCCGCCAGGTGCAGGCAAATCACGGCCCGCAGGCCGGCCGGGCGAGGTCAATACGCCCCCGGCCAAAGGCGAGCGGTTTCCCGACCGGCTCAAGGTCGGTGACCTGGCCCCGGATTTCGTCCTGTCCGATCCTACCGGGAAGAGAGAGGTTCGACTCTCCAGCTTCCGCGGCCAGCGGCCAGTGGTCTTGATCTTTGGCAGCTTGACCTGACCACCTTTCCGTCGCCAGTCTGGCGACCTGGAGCGGCTGTACCAAACGTACAAGGACCAAGCGGAATTTTTCCTGATTTACATCCGCGAGGCCCATCCGGACTCCCTCCTCTATGTCCCTCAAGACAGCGAGGGAACAGAGGAGGGCGACGAGATACTGATGAAATTGGGTCAAACGAACACCCTGGCCGAGCGCAGCGAGCGGGCCCAGCAGTGCGTAGCCACTTTGAAACTTTCGATCCCGGCCCTGGTGGACGGGGAGGACAACCGGGTGAACCGGGCCTACGCTGCCTGGCCGGACCGGCTGTACGTCATCGGGAGCGATGGCCGCATTGCCTACAAAGGGGGCCGGGGACCGAGCGGCTTCCGACCCGCCGAAGTCGAACACTGGCTGAAAACTCACCTTCCCTGAAGACTCGCCGACTCTCCGGCTGAAGGACGGAACGAGGTCTCAGCTTGGTCATCTCTATAGCCTGTTTGGGACGGCCCAAAAATTCAGGGGCGAAAAATTAAAAAATCGATTGACATGATGGGGTCAACCGAATATCTTAGAGGCGTCGGTTAACCTATCGTCGGGTTCACGTCTCATAGGGTATCTTTCAGGGGAGGTGGCCTATGAGTAACGGGAGCAATGGCGGTTGCCAGGCCTGTGGGCGGCAGGGGGTGTGGTCGAAACTGGGGAGTTGCGTGCGCTGCATGCGTATCGCGTGGTGGGGGACTGTAGTCGCCTGGCTTGGGGTCGTGGCGGCTTTTATGGCGGCAGCCCCGTCGGTGCTTGGTTTGGCAGCGTTGGGAGTAGCTGGGCTATTCAGCGTGCTTTGGTTGGCTCACTGGGGGGCCTTTGTAGGCAAGAACGTGGCCTCTATCCGGCAACTGGGGAATGCCCTGGGTCAGCCCTTGGGCCGTCGCGACCTGTTGCGATTGGCTGTCCATCAGGCGGGCGCCGCTCTGATCCTGGTCTGGGGGCAGGGAGCCTTTGGGCGTGTGCGGGGGGATGATGATGTCATCCCACCGGGGGATGATGATGTCATCCCACCACCCGGTCAAGACGAGCAGATCGATGACCCTCCTGGCTGCGGGCCACTTCGGGTGAGGGTGAGAGCAACAGCCAGGGCAGCTAATGCACAGGCTGCCTGCAATGAAGCCAGACTACGGCTCGACCAGAGAATATTTTGGGTCATCCGGAATTGCCATCAATATTGTGCCAGGGACAACAATGATCCAAACTGCAGAAGTCGGGAGTGTGTCTGTCTTCAGATTGCGGACGTGGTGCGCTGTGGCCCAGCAAGAAGAGATCCTCAGCAGGGCGATTTTGTCTGTACCTGTGAAGGAACAATTCACATCATTTGCCACTGCCTCCAAGATACATGTGGGGTCTTGGGACCCATCTTGGTCGCCGGAGCTGAAGCATGCAATGCAAATCAAAATAGAGCCCTGCAGGATGCTTTGGCCAGCCTGCAGCAGGCTGCACAAGCGGAATGCGATAAGCGTTGCACGGCGCGAAATCGTCACTGCGCGGTCCTAGGACAGCGATGTGTGTGCGCAGGGATAAACCGCCTGGGCCAGCCGGAGTGCAGACACCGAACCGAGATCGATGGCGAGGGTAACAGGCGCCATTGCTACCAATGCTCAGCAACCTACCAACTGAGGTGCCGGTGCTCCTAGGCAGGCGTCCGGCGTCTGAGGCAGGTGGGGGGATCGGCAGCGCGTGGGTCCTGCCGGGCGCCTTCACTCCCGTTACGCACGGCCCTGCCCATTCTGGGTTGTTCCTTGGCCGGGCCGTGGGGGGCGTGGCTATCTGGGGAAGCGATCGAGGGTAGGCCGGAGCGGGTCGGGTGTCCGTGGTGCCGATCGCTCTGGCCGGTATTCTTTATCGCTCTGTCTGGCATTCGCTTGGGTGAAGAAAGTAGTCCATCCTGGCACTTCGTGGAGGGGTCTGGCTCCGAGGCTTTTCCTATCGGCTGCCTTCAGGGTTGCTGAGTCGGCCAGTCGGCTTGTGCTTGACGTGGCGGGGCGGCGTGGTATGGTGGGCGCCGGGCCAAGGAAAGGCGCCGGGCAGCGCAGCGGCGACGGCGGGACGTCAGGGACGACGTGCACCTATGCGGAGCTGGGCAATCCGAGGGATGATTCTGGGTCTGGCCGCTGGTCTGGCTGGCCTGGTCTGGCTGGCGCGGACGTGGGTCAGTCCGGAACGGGTCCGGCAGCAGGTGGAGGCCCATTTGCGCGCCGAGTTGCCCGGCTGGCAGGTTCAGGTCGGTTCGGCCCATCTGCGGCTGCTCGGCGGCATTGCCGTGCGCGAGCTGAGCCTGCGCCGGCCGGGATCGAGTGCAGCGGCGCCGCCCGTCTTGCACGCCCCCTATGTGCTGCTCCATCACGACAAAGAACAGCTCAATCGGGGCCGCCTTGTCATTCGCAAAATCGAGCTGGAAGGGCCGGAGTGGACGTGGGAGCGGCAGGCGGATGGGTCCTGGAATCTAGGCTCCTGGTGGGGCAGCGGGGCGGCGGACAAGTCCTGGCCGACGGTGCTGATGCGGCAGGCGACGGTGCATCTGCGGGACCCCAGCGGGGCGTGGCCCGCGCTGACCTTGCGGCAGGCGCAGGTGACGATCCTGAACGATCCGCTGCCGGTGGTCAGCGTGCAGGTGCAGGCTCAGGCGGACGGCTGGGGAACGGTCACCCTGCGGGCGCGGTTCAACCGGCTGGATGGCTCCCTGGCTGCCGGGGTGGAATTGCCGGCCTGCCCGCTCCAGACAGCGCTGGCCGCCTGGGGTTCCCGCGTCTGGCCCCTGGGCGGCGATCCCTGGCGCGGACTGGAAGCTCTGGCAGCGATCAGCGCGGACCTGACCTATCTGCCCCAGAAGTCCCCCGCCTGGCGTTATGATCTACGCCTGGATTTGCGCGAAGGGCGGTTCCAGCATCCCGACTTGCCCTGGCCGGTGGAAAATCTGTCGGCGAGCATCCTGGTCAGCGGGCAGAAAATTGTCGTGGAGCGGGCCAGCGGGGAAATGGCCGGCGCTGCCGTGCAGTTGAGTCTGGAGAGCCGGAGCTTTGGGACGGACGCCTCGGCCCCGGCTGCCTCTCCGCGGTCCGCGAGCACCAGCCGCCCGGCCTGGTTGCAGCGCCTGGAAGAGTATCTTCAGCGCCTGGAGCTGACCGTGCAGGGGGTGGCGCTGGAGGATGCCCTGTTCCCGCATTTGCCCCATCGGGTGCAGGAGTTGCGCCGGCGCTTTGCGCCCCGCGGTCGGCTGGACCTCACGTACAAATACCAGCGCCTGGCCCAGGGCAGCCAGCAGGAGATCGAGCTGCGACCCCGGCAAATGCAGATCACGTATGACAAGTTCCCCTATCCGCTTCAGGACCTGCGCGGCACGATCCGCCAGACTTTGCGCCCGGAGCAGCCGCCGCAGACCGTGCTCGATCTGGTCGCTTCCGCCTCCGGCCATCCGATCACGATCAAGGGGAGTGTGACGGGCGAAGGCCCGGACCCTGGGATTCAACTGCGCCTGAGCGGGACGAACATTCCCCTGGATGAAACCCTCATCGCGGCGTTTCCGCCCAAGTATGCGGCGCTTATCCGGCGCTTCCACGCCCAGGGGTATGGCGACTTCGTGGCGGAAATCACGCAATATGCTGGGGTCAATCGCCTGAGCAGCGAGTTCCGGGTGGAGATTCGGGAAGGGCGGTGCCGGTATGAGGCGTTCCCCTATCCGTTGGAGAAGGTGCGGGGCCGGCTCGTGGTGCGGGTGGTGGATACGGACCCGAAGCGTCCGGTGCGTCCGGGGGAACCGGTGGGTCCGCCGCCGGATGAAGATGAGCTGATATTGGACGGTTTCACGGCGGTGCATGCCGGGGCGCCGATCTGGCTGCACGGGCAGAATCGGCCCTTGCCCGGCTCGCGTGATCGCTTGCTGACTTTGCGCCTGGGCGGAACCCACTGCCCCCTCGACGAGGACTTGCGGCAGTCTCTGGCCGCCTTGCGCCTGGGCGAGCTGTGGGAGGTGTTCGCCCCGCGGGGACACTTCAACTTTACCGCCGATGTGCAAATCCTGGAACGGGCACGCGCTTCGTCCCAGCAGAAGGAGCCGCCCCCCTTTCAACCCGCTACGGACTTGAAACTCAGCTTGCATCTGGCCGGCCCGACCCTTACCCCCCGCTTCTTCCCCTATGAGTTGAACGAAGTCAGCGGCTGGCTGGAGTACAAAAACGGGCGGGTGGAGCTGGCCCACTGGCAAGCGCGGCATGGTCTGACCCGCTGCCGTCTGCCGGCGGCGGAGGTACGCTTCTTCCCGGATGGCAGCCTTTGGGCCAATCTCGGCCAATTGGAAGCGCAGGACTTGCAGGTGGATGCCGACCTGTTGCGGGCGTTGCCCCGCCGCCTGGCCCAGAGCCTCCAGGCGCTGCATTTGCGGGGGGAGGTCCACTTGCGGGTGCAGCATTTGGTGGTGCGGACGGCCCCGGAGCTGGCGCATCTGCCCGGCTCGGCTCCGCCGGAACCGGCCCCCCTGCGTCCGGCAGCCGCGGGGTTGGAACCTCCCGGCTCTGGCGCGGCGACTCCGGCGCCTGGTGCTTTTCCGCCGTCCGCGCCTCCTGCGGGTTCGGCTTCGTCCTCCGATCCGATCATTTACTGGGATGCGGAGGTGCGCCTGCGGGATGCCGCCTGGGAGGCGGGGGTCAGTTGGGCCCAGGTGCACGGCACCTTGGCCTGCCGCGGACGGTACGAAGGGGACCGTCTCGGAGCAGTCCTGGGGGCCGCCTGGCTGGATCGGGCCCAGATCGCCGATCAGCCCTTGCAGCGCATTTTGGCCCGGTTTCGCACTGAGCCGCAGCGGCCCGATCCCCACAAGCCCGGCCAGTTCCTTCCCGTGGCGGTGGAAGTGACCGATCTGCGCGGGGAGTGGTTCCACGGAGTCATCGGCGGCCAAGCCCGCCTGGTGCTGGGGGAACCGACGGGCTTTCAGCTTTGGCTCAATGCCGCCGAGGTGCAACTGGAAGCGGTGGCCGCCCATTATCAGCTCAACAAGGACGCCGACCTCAAGGGGCTGGCCCAAGCCCAGCTCCACTTGTACAACCGCACGGATGCCGCCACCGGCCAGACTTACCTGGAAGGAGCCGGCAAGATCGATGTTCCCGCCGGGCGGCTCTACAACCTGCCCATCCTCCTGGACCTGCTCAAGGTCCTCAAGCTGCAAGCCCCGGACAAGACCGCCTTCGAGGAAGCCCACGCCGTCTTCCGCATCCGCGGCGACCGTATCCTGGTAGAACAGATCGATCTGATCGGTAAGGCCGTCTGCCTGGGCGGCTCCGGCGAGATGGACATCCGCGGCGAATATGTCCAGTTCGACTTTTACACCATCGCCTCGCAGATTCTGGCCCGGCTGGTGCATACTCCGGTGGGCGACCTGACGGCGTTTTTGAGCAAAAACCTGTTTCGCATCCGCTTGACGCGGGAAGGGGGGCAACTGGTGTACAAGCCGGAGGCGGTGCCGCTCATCACCGATCCGGTGCGGCGGATTGCCGATCGCTTGCGGGCGCGGGCCGCCCCTTGGCTCGGACGCAGCGATCCTCCCTGAGGCCGGCGCCTGCCGGAACGAAGGTGCCGCTACTCTCCGGGACCAAGGACGGACGGGACGCCCATGCCCGGCGGCTGTCCCGCTCCCTCCTCCCGCGGACTGCAAGGACGCAACCATGCCTGGACTCATCCTCAATCGCCTGATCTTCCGGGAGTTGGTCAAGGTCTTCCTGCTGTCACTGGGCACGGTGACCGGCCTGTTGGTGATCGTGCCGGTCTATCAGGACGCCTCACGCATGGGGCTGTCGCTGATGCAAGTCCTGGAAGCGATTCCGCTGACGATTCCGAACATGCTGCCGTACACCATCCCGGCGACGACGCTCTTTGCCGCCTGCGTGGTCTATGGCCGCCTGGCCCATGACAATGAAGTGGTCGCCATCAAGGCCGCGGGGGTGCATCTGTTCGTCATCCTGCGGCCGGCCCTGCTTTTGGGGTTGATCAACACCCTGGTCACCGCGTATCTGTACCACACGATCATTCCCCGCTCGCAGCAGATACTTTATCAGCGGCTGCTGGATGATCCGGAGGAGCTGCTCTACAACCTTTTGCGCCGGGACCGCTGCCTGCGCCATCCGCAGATGCCCTACGTCATCTACGTGCGGGACGTGGAAGGCCGGCGGCTGATCGATGTGGTGGTCAAGCGGCGCAATCGGGTCATCGATCCGCAGACGCGGCAGGAGTTTTACTTCGGTTACGATGTGGTGGCCCGGGCGCGGGAAGCCCGCCTGCGCTTCGATCCCAGCGACGGCAAGCTCTATCTGGACCCGGACCGCTTCGTCATTTATGACAAGCATACGACAGGAACCACCGACCCGACGGGACCATTCCAGATGGATTTGCCGGAGGGGTGGAACGGCAAGGACCGCGTGCGCACCTCCGCCCTGACCTGGGACGAATTGCCCCGGCGCATCGCCGACCTGCGGGAGCAGATCGCCAGCAAAGAGCGCCAGCGGCAGCAAGTCTGGGAGCAGATCGAGCAGATTCCCGATCCGGTGCAGCGGGAAGCCCTGCGGCTGCGCGCCCGCGAAGAAGAGCGGCATTACGACTACCAGATTCAGTTCCTCCAGCGGCAAATGCGCAACGCCGAGGCGGAGCTGTATCAGCGGCCGGCTTTGGCCTTCGGCTGCCTCATTTTCGCCCTCCTGGGCTGCCCTGTGGGTATCTGGGCCAATCGGGCCGACTACCTGAGCGTGTTCGTCATCTGCTTCCTGCCGGCCCTGTTGGTGTACTATCCGCTGCAATTGGCCGGCGTGGGTCTGGGCCGGGATGGCAAATTGCCCCTGCCGCTGGCCTGCTGGCTCGCCAACCTCACCGTCGGCTGCGGCGCCTTGCTCCTGAACTGGCGCTTGCTCCGCCGCTGACAGGTCCGCCCGCCCCATCCTGCCGACGGGGAAGAAGCCCGAAGCGCAGACGCTCCGAAAGCCGAAGCAGAGCCGCTCAGCCAGATGCCGATGCCGGACCGGAGGCAGACGCTGGGCCTTCGGAAGCGGAGGGCGGAGGGGGGGAAGGAGGCAGCGCAGAGCCGCCTGTTCCCGTGCCCTCCGGCCCAGAGCTGCGCGGGGGAGCCGCCGTCGTGCCAGCCTCCGCTTGGGGCCGCTTGCGTTCTCCGCTGAGGGGGCCGTTAGCTGGAAGAGTTGGACTCACTCCGCTCGTGACAGGCGATTGTCCCGCAGAGGCGGCAGGTTCCGCGGGCGTGCTCGGACTCGTGGCGGAAGACGGCGGAGCCACGGGCCGGCTGTTCCAACCGCTCAGGCCCGTCCGGCGCCGTATGCGCTGGAGCTTGAGCTTGGGCACCGGTACGTCATGTTCATCCTCAATATCGCCGACGATTTCCTCCAGCACGTCCTCCAGGGTGATCAGACCCAGGACGTTCCCCTGCTCGTCGCGGACGATGGCCATGGGACGGTGGGACTTGCGGAACAGGCGCAGAGCGTAGGCCACCGGTTCATCCGGCCCCAGAAAGATCGGAGGGTAAAGGGCATCTTCCAGGATGACCGCCCCGGATGTGCTGAAGAGATAGAACAAATCCTTCGTGTTGACAATGCCGACGATGTTATTCAGTTGTCCATCATAAACCGGGAGGCGGGTATGGGCGCCGTGGCGGACCGCTTCCAGGATTTTCTCCGGCGGCAGGTTCAGGTCTAAGGCAGCCATTTTCTCCCGCGGTACCATGCAGTCGCGGACCTTCTTCTGGGACAGGGCGAAGACATTGAGAACGAAATCAGCCTGGTCCGGTTCCAGCAGTCCGGCTTCTTCGGTGTCTTCGATGAGCAGGCGGAGTTCCTCGACGGTGTGGATTTCCCCGGCATCTCCTTGATCGCGATAGCCGAAGCGGCGGAGCAGCCAGGCGCTGGAGCCGTTCATCAGGCGGATGAGCGGGTCGCTCAGGCGGGCCAAAGCCAGAACCGGTCCCGCCGTCCAGAGGGCGATCCGCTCGCTGTCTTGCAAGGCGGCGATTTTCGGCATCTGCTCGCCGAAGACCACATGCATATAGGTGATGCCCGTGAGCGTGAGCAGGACGGACAGAGCACGCGTCCATTGCGGCGGCAGACCTGCCAGCAGCGGTTCGATGAGAGCGTGAATGGCCGGTTCGCTGACAAAACCCAGGGCCAGACTGGCGATGGTGATCCCCAGTTGACAGGCTCCGACGCTGCGGTTGAGGTCACGGATGGCGGCCAAAAGGGTGACGGCTCCCGCTCGGCCTTGCTGCACCAACTCCTCGACGCGCGTCCGCCGGATGGCCACCAGAGCAAATTCCGCTGCCACAAAGAAGCCGTTGATCGCTATCAGAATAGGAATGGCGATCAGGTGGCCGGCCAGCGCCGGCGTCAACGTCGGAAATTCACCCAACGGCGTGGCCAAAAAATCATCCTCGGTAAGGATAGCACCCTGGTGGTGTTATTCTAGCAAATCAGGCCGCCTCCTGGGGCCTTCTGCAATCTCTGCCTCCGCGGCGTCGGAACTTCGCAGCTCCCACTGCGGGGGAATCAGGGACGAACAGGCAGCGGGGCGGGACGTGCTTGGCGGCGGGGAAAGGGGCGGTTATACTCGCGGCGGCAGGGCGAAACCAGCACCGCGACCCTCGCCGCGTGCAGGAGAAACCCACCCAACAGCAGGGGGAAGCAGATCGACGACGAGGGAAACCGAGCCGGTGGGGAAAGCCCACCAGCGGCAAGGGAAGCAAGTTAGCGGCGGAAGCAAACCAACGGCGGGACTAACAGCGGAGAAAACCGACGGCGACGGAAAGCCAACTCGACAATGGGGGAAACCAAACCGGCGGGAGAAACCCACCCCACGTCATGAGGAAAGTCCAACCAAACAGGGGAGAAAGTGAGATGGCCGGTGAGTACGACACGGTGACACGCATCCTGCTCGAACATTGCGGCCAGGATTGGCTCGCCGCCCTCGCCACCATCCAACGCTTCCCCGACAGAGTCTTCCGCCTCCACTACCCCCAACCCTACCTCCTCCATCTCGAAGTCCGGGTGTAACTAGATTCTCTGGGGGTGGGGGCTGAACCCGCGAGGTGTTTCCCCAGACTAGCAGAGCTGCCCGGCAGAGAACCCCCAGAAAATCTGGTTGCACCCAACGACGCTCTGGAATCTGAAAAAAGTTGATGCGATCCTGTAGAGGAGTTAAGATAGAGTCAACTCTGAAATGGCTCCCACGCACAACCTGCCTGCCGAGCTAATCATTACCACTACCCCAAACGGCAATAGTTCGCCTGTGTGCAATGAATCGACTCGAAGGGGAAAAATGAGCTTTCGTCTCAGGACAGGAGGCGATGATGAGAGATGCGATGCCATCCGAAGCGGTGGTACCTCCGCTGGCGGTGGGCCAGCAGCGGAGCCGGGTGTGTTCTGGCTGGCACCGGCGGTCGTTTTTGCAGGTGGGAGCCTCGACGGTGCTGGGGCTGTGCTGGCCGCGCTGGCTGGCGGTGCAGGGGGCGAGCCGCACGGCTCCCGCAGGACCGGCCCGGTCGGTCATTCTGCTCTGGCTCTGGGGCGGTCCCAGCCAGCTCGATACGTTCGACCCCAAGCCGCAGGCGCCGTCGGAGTATCGCGGGCCGTTCGGGACTATTCCCACGCGGATCAGCGGGGTCCGTTTTGCCGAGCTATTTCCTCAACTGGCAGCGCGCAGTCACCACCTGGCTGTTATTCGCACGTTGACGACTTCTTCCAACGATCACGGCATCGCGGGAACGATTGGCCTGACGGGCAGCGGAGCAGGGGGTGTCGGTCTGGATGGCAAGCCGCTGCCAGGTTCGCCGCAGCCGGCTTTGGGGTCAGTGGTGGCGCGGGTGCGAGCGGCGCGAGGGGGTAAGGCCCTCCATCCGTTTTTCGTTGTCGGCGGCAAGCTGCATCAGGGGAAAAAGCCGATCATCGGCGAAGGGGGCGGCGTGCTGGGAGCGGCCTGGGACCCCTTCCGCCTGGAGTATGACCCGGTGCAAGGTGCGGCGCGCGTTCCCGCGCTGCGTTTGCCCCCGGAGCTGACGCCGGAACGGCTCCACCACCGCCAGGAGTTGCTCCAAGCCCTCGATGGCGTGCAGCGGGAGGCGGAGCGGTTGGCCCGCCAGCAGAACCTGCCCGCCTATCAGCAGCGGGTGCTGGACATGCTTCTGGCGCCGCAGAGCCGGGCGGCCTTCGACCTCTCCCGCGAACCGCCTGCCCTGGCGGATCGCTATGGCCGGACCCGCTTCGGCCAGTCCTGCCTCTTGGCCCGCCGCCTCGTCGAAGCTGGCGTCCCCTTCGTTCAGGTCAACTGGAGCGACCACGTCGAGGCGGAAGAGGACGCCGGCGACGGCGGCTGGGACCAACACTACCGCAACTTCCAGATCATGCAGGACCGGCACGCCCCCTGGCTGGATCAGGCCATGTCCGCCTTGCTCGATGACCTGCAGGAGCGCGGCTTGCTCTCCAGCACGCTGGTTCTGGCCGTCGGCGAGTTTGGCCGGACCCCTCGCATCAACGACAAAGCCGGGCGCGACCACTGGCCGGACTGCTACTGCGCCCTGGCGGCCGGCGGCGGACTGCGCCGCGCCTGCTTCGTCGGCACCAGCGATGCCAAAGCGGCCAAACCGGCGGACACACCCCTGACACCCGCCGACTTGCACGCGACCATCCTCCACCAACTGGGCCTGACCAGCGAGCAAATCACAGCGTTGGGACTGACCCCCACCGGCCGGGTCATCACCGAGTTGCTCTAACGCGGGCAGGACATTGGGCTTGGCTGCTGCCGCAAAGCAATGCCCCTCTCTCCATAAAAAGAGAGGGTATCGCCGATGAATCAGTATAGGTTCTGCCCATAGCGGGGATTACACCATGCGCGGAGTTTTTCTACGGAGAGGGCGTGGTTCATCCCGGAATTTCCGCGATTTTTGCGGATTTGACAAAACCAGATTAAAGTGTTCAGATTTACAATTAGGATGGATTTTCACTATCTCGTTTCTGGGTCTGGGTATGCCTCTGGCCATCTCGCAGGCGGCGGACCCGCCCTCCTCAGCCCCGCAAGCTCCTGATGCTCCCGGCGAACCTCGGCGGCTCACCACCGACGGCTCGTACAAATACCACCTCCAATGGTCCCCGGACGGCCAGACGCTGCTCTTCACCCGCATCCACGAAGGACTGATGGCCTTGTGGACTATCCCCATTTCCGGCGGGCCGATGAAACGTCTTCTCCCCGGCCATAAGGAACCCCACTTCGACGGCCACTTCTCCCCGGATGGCCAACGCATCGTCTATGTCTATGACCGCTTGCAAGGCACCGATGGCAAACTTCAGATCAACATCTGCCAGGCCGACGGCAGCGAGGATAAAGTCTTCATCCCGCATCAAGCGTTCGAGGAATCCCCCCGCTTCCATCCCCGCGGCGAGTTCGTCCTCTGGGTGTCCACGCGTCAGAAGAACCCGGACCTCTTCACCGTGGATGCCCAAGGGAAAAACGAGAAACGGCTGACCAATCACCCCGCCCTGGACCTGCATCCGGCCTGGAGTCCCGACGGGCGGCAGATCGCCTTCAGCAGCAACCGCCACGGCCCGCAGAAAATTTACCTCATGGATGCCGACGGCAGTAACGTCCGCCGCTTGACAGACGGAGAAGGACTGGACTCCTGGCCAGCATGGCGCCCCGATGGCCAATGGCTCGCCTTCGCCTCCCACCGCAGCGGCAACTACGACATCTGGCTCATCCGCCCCGACGGCCAGGGCCTGCGCAATCTGACCCGCCACCCCGCCCACGACACCTGCCCCGCCTGGAGTCCCGATGGCCGCCGCCTCGCCTTCATCTCCAATCGCCACGGGGGCAGCGACATCTACATCCTGTCGATGGATGGACACCTCCCCTTGCCGCGCCCCCGCGAAAAGTGAGTGGAAGCCCACCGGCCCCCCTGGAATTACCGTATTTGACAGTGAGATGATTTATGTAAAAATGTCCAGTATCAACATATCCGCTGCCCATGGGGTTCGGTCAGGATGTGCCCAACGGGGAGACGGCCCCCGGCACCCCTCATTGTTCCCGGCAGAATGAGGAACGACAGGACGCCGCTGAGCTGCGCCAAATGTGCCACGAGCAGAGGGAGATAAGCTTCGCACCAAGGCGGAGGAAGGGGAAACGGCATCCAAGCTCGGAAGCCAAGCATGCATTCGGGGTACCAGGGAGCTATGACCCTGAGAAGGCTGACATATCCCCCGCCTCCGCTGCACTGCCCGACTTGGCAAACTTACCTCGCAGCCAGCCTACGAGTAGAAGGACAAGCCCGATGATGCCGAGCGACCAAATCGGAACTAGGACGAACCACATCGCGGGAGGAATACCCTGGCCCTGAAGTTCCGGGAAGAAAATCGTCACGATCGCCCGGCCGATGATGAGACAGGCGAAGCACAAGCCGACCAAGAGGCCACCGAGCTTCTTCATTCTTTCACCGGGTTTCGCCGAAGTATGGACAGGTTGTACTTCCGACTCTGCCATGGTTTGCACCCCCTTCATCGAGTCTCGGATTCGGTACCACAATCACGACTGCCGCTGCTGGGATCAGTGCTGCCACCTGGTTCCGCCGCCTTTTCGGTTCGATTGAGCCAACGGCAGAGGGTTCAGACGATCAAATCATATTTATGCTAACCTGTTCCGGCAGTGTGTCAATGAAAAAAGATGAGCCCGCGGAAGTTCCGAAGTTCCTAGGATCCAACAAAGCGGAAGCCGCAGGGCCGAGTTCGTAACCCCATCCCTTGGCGGCTGGATTCAATCAGCAGGCCAGCAGTTTAATCTCCGCTCGTGCTCAGCCATCTTGCCTGCCTCGCGCGGGCGCGGGCGCTGAATCACTTGTCCCTGCCCCCGCTTGTCTCTCCGGCAAACGAACAAACTTCAGTCGGCGTAGAGGGTTACTCCAATGCGCTGTGACAGGTCCATCCACGAATCCGCGAGGTGGAGGGGTTGGCAAGGGATTTGGCCCTCCTTCATGCGGGGCGGTGGACGTCGTCTTGCGGTCTGTAGCCGAGCTGGGTGCGCGCCACGGTCAGATCCCAGCGCATGCCGGAGTTGGCGGACATGCCGTTGACAATCAGGAACCGTTCGGGGAGGGGAGCGGTCAGGCAGCACTCCATCAGGTGCAGAAAGTCGCGGTCGGAGAGCCACAGTTGGCGGAACCACTCGCCCCGATCGGCTGGCAACTGGTCGGGCCGATTGATTCCTCGCCACACCCAGCCGAGGCGAACGGCGATCACTTCCAGGCCCCGGACGGCGGCGTAGTGCTGGCCGACGCGTTCGCCGAAGAGCTTGGCGGCGGCGTAGGGTCCGCTGAAGCGTTCGGCTCCGTCGGCAGTGTAGCGCAGGCCTGGTTTGGGCGGCAGGTCCTCGGTGATCGGCAGCGGCGGCCCGTCCTGGTAGCCCCCCATGACATGATTGGAGCTGGCGAAGACGAAGCGCCGGACGCCGTGCAGGGCCGCGGCCTCGTAGACGTTGAGCATGGCATCGACATTTGGCCCCAATAAATCGGGCCAGTCGTGATAGGCGACGGGGTCGCCTGCCAGGTGCACGACCGCCTCCACGCCCTGGAAGTGCTTGATCCAATCGCCCCATCGGCTTAGATCGGCGGTGTGGACGCCGTCGCGGGGCTGACGGTCGATTAGCACCAGGCGGGTCTGCCCGGCCAGATGAGCGGCCAACTTGGCGCCGAGATTCCCACTGGCCCCGGTGATGAGCACAACGGCGGGCAACGTCACGGCTTCTCCCCCGTGATTTCGGACAGCAAACGAAAGAAGCCTCTCTTCCGTTCACTGCTGATTTGCCAGTTCACCGGCACACTCTGGTAACCCTCGTCGAACCCTTCGCCTTTCCGACGATAGTCGAAGTAGCCCCAGGACGCATACGCCTTGACTGCCGCGATGAAGTTGTTGTTGGGTTTGTCAAAGTCGTAGTGGTCGTCCTCGTTGAAGAGGATGGGCATGGGGCGGTAGCCTTGCACTCGGCGGGTCTGGTGCACCATCTCGGTGATCCGTTGGGGGTCATGTACGCCGTTGCCGTGCAGCAGGAGGAAGTCAGCCGCTTTGACCACGTTGGGTTTGGGGATGCTCCCCCCGCCGTAACTCGTACTGACCCAGAGGGGGTGGTTTTTCTCCCGGCTCCGTGTTTTCACCCGCTCGATGAGTTCATGGACGCGCTCGGCCTTGAGAATGTCGTGATCATACCTCTTCACGTCGCATTCGTTGTTCACTTCCACCACCACATTCGTGTATCGGCGGGCGATGAGCCAATCGACCACATGATCGACCCCGGCGATGACGGCTTGCTCGTCCTTAAGCCGCTCATCTTGGCCGAAGTAATACAAGCCGAGGATGACCACCATTCCCAGTTCGTCGGCCTTGTCGATCACCTGGGCCAGGCGCGCCATGTATTTTTCGTCCAGTGTGCCGTCAGCGTGGATCGCTGAATTGTGCCACGGCTGCGCCTTCGAGTATCCTTCGGGACTGCCGCCTTGCAAGTTCAGCGTGATGGCTAGCAAGCCGTGCTTGCGCCAGGTCGGCATCGTGGCGATAAATTCCGCGGTGTTGCGCTCCGGGTCCCACTTCCTGGTGTCCGGGTAAGCCCAGCGTGTCACGGTAGCGGGATTGCGATCGTCAAAGATCGCCTGCACCATCCGGCTGTTGAATAGCAGCCCCTCAATGGGCACACCGTTCCAGATGCGGCCCTTGTAGGTCGGCTGGCCGTTGATGTAAAACTTGTCCTTCACGATACTGACGACGGTGGCACGCGGGGTTTGAATGGTCGAGGCTGCGGGCCGGAGGGCTGCCCTGTCCCCCATTGCCAGGGCTGCGATTGTGAAGGCGATCATGCCGCCTACCATGAAGAGGTGACGCATAAATTCCTCCGTTTCGGCTTCGGATGGTGGGAACTTTCCTAGTGCCTGACAGCTCGCTGTCCCGGTGAGTCGTCGAGTGGTTTCTGGAGTCTCATCCCAGCATACTGTTGGTCTTTCCCGCGGGCAAGGAATGGAGAAACGACACCGGCCAACCTCTCAGGGCTGGCCGGGCGAAGGAGCGACTGCTGATCCCGCTGGAGGAGCGCCCCGCGGCTCATTCTGACCGCGAGGGGGCGGATGACTTCAGGACGTCACTGATCCCCCGTGTACTCGGCGGGGATGTTCGAGAGGAAGCCGAGGGAGTACTTCCCCTTGTTGGCGTCCCAGACGGCCTGGGGGAAAGGAGCGACGGAGGGAACATCGACCGGGCGGCGGGTTTCCACATGGCCATCGGCCATCGCGACATTGCCGACACCGGCGAAGCGGAAGTGAGCGCAATTGACGCCCCATGAAGTAAAGGCGTTGGTGCCTCCGTAAGGATTGGGCACATACGGCGAGCCGAAACTGTCGAACACCTCCTGCAACGTGCCGTCCGGGTTGAGCTGGACCTGCTCGGCAAAGAGGAAAGTTTGGCTGGTGGGCAGGTGATGGAGACGCTTATTCTGCACGTGGCGGTTGTAGGCGTAGCCGCGCGACAGCATGCCGACCGTCGCCCGCACCGGATACCCCTCGATTCCGGGGCATTTTGCTACTTCCGTGTTGTTCTCGTAAAAGTTGGTCAGGATCCCGCGGGTCGGGTCCACACTGACGACCTGATAGGTCGTGCTGCTGTAGGTCACCAGGCCGTACCAGTACTGGATGGTGTAGGTGGGGGTACTCCAGGTGAAGACGGAGGTCGGGGGCAGTTTGCCGTGGGTGTCGTGGTAGTTGTGACAGGCCAGTGCCAATTGGCGGATATTGTTGGCGCCCTTGATGCGGGCGGCGGCAGTGCGCACCTTCTGCACGGCGGGCAAGAGCAGGCCGATGAGGATGGCGATGATCGCGATCACCACCAAAAGCTCGATCAGCGTGAAGGCGTGCCGCAGCGGGAAGCGGCTAGCAGAGGCTAGTCTGGCTCGGCGGCTCGGTCCGCGTTGAGGCAGGTTCGGCAGGGCATGGAGACGGAAAACGGTCAACACACAGGTCCACATGGACAGGTACTCCTCCCGCCGGTCCGGGCGGGGTAGTCGGGGCGGACTGTCCAGGTGCGGTCAAAACGGGACGGGGCTGCGCCCCACGCGCAGCACAGGAAAGGATCGACCGGCCCGTCCGGCAACCTGGGTCCGAGGCCCCGAACGACTCAGATCATGACGGGCAGGTCTTCTGGCTTTCGGCTCGTGGCGAACCTGTCGGCGGCCTTCCCATGACCCGCAGGTCACAGTGGCGTGCATGCCGAGGGTTCTGGCCGATCACAGCAGCGGCCCTGCGCCGGATTCGCACCGGCTTCCCTCTTGCCTCCCCGATCCGCAGACCGGGGAACCCGTCATGCTAGCGCTTCGTTGTACATCCCCGACGGGAGTCTGGCCAGAGCGTCTCTGCGGACCCAGCCGCCCTCGGCGAACAGGTCCAGGGGCAGACAGGGACAGGAGGAGTACGCCGACATCCGCCCGAGGGGAAGGAGGCAGCAGGACGAAGGGGACGGAATGCTCAGGGGCGAGAGGCCGAGTCCGCAGCGGGAGGGGAAGTCGGACGCCGTCCCACAGCCAGGAGATAGGCCGCCAGTATGGCAAACAGGGCTACTCCCAACGCCCGCGCCCACGGGACCTCGTTGGGGTCCCACACCCGCTTGCCGCTAGCGTCCAGGGTGCCGAAGAAGTGCGCGCCGAGGTTGACCGCGGCCACCAGCTCATCCGAGAAGGCAAAGAAGGCGACGATCAGACCGCAGAGCGTGCCCCCCGCTATGTAACCGCTGGCTAAAAGCACGCCGGGACTGGTTTCCGCCGCCGCTTCCCGTTCCGGTCCGCCCCGCCGCCAATCGGCAAGGTAGCGCAGCAGCCCGCCCAGGAAAATCGGCACCGTGGAGGCGAGCGGAATGTACATCCCCACCGCCAGGGGCAAGGCTGTCACTCCCATCAGCTCGACGGACACAGCGATGAGCGCGCCGATCAAAACCAAGCCCCATTCCAGCGTGCCGCCCAGGATGCCCTGGATGATGTTGGCGAACAGGTGCGGCTGCGGTGCCGTGAAGGCGGCCGGAGCGGAGGAACCGTCGTCCATCCGCCGCGATTCCTGGGCGATCGGCGTATCCGTGCGGTAGTGCGCCTTGCCGCTTTCATCGACCAGGTACCGTCCGGGCCGCACTTCCGCCAGTCCCTGGCTCGGTTCCGCCGGGTATTCCCCCCGCCGCACATGGACCACAAAGTACTCCTGGGTATCGTCCTGGTACGGTTTGCCGGGCCGCTGCCGCGGAGCATCCGCAGGAATGGCCAAGCGCCGTTCTGGCAGATTTTGTTTGCTGTAGTGCGTGCCCGCGGTGTTCAACAGCAGCATGGTAAAGCCGATGACCAGGGCCGACGAAATCGCGCCCAACAGAATGCCCCACTGTTGCTTGTACGGCGTAGCTCCGACCAGAAAGCCGGTCTTGAGGTCCTGCGAAGTCGTTCCCCCGTTGCTGGACGCAATGCACACCACCGCCGCGATCGTCAAAGCACTGAGCATGGCCGAGGGACCGCTCCGCCCCACCACCACGAAAATCAGGCACACCAGCAGCAGCGTTGCAATCGTCATCCCAGAGATCGGATTCGAGGAAGAGCCGACTTCCCCCGTCAGCCGGCTGGACACCGTGACGAAGAGGAAACCGAAGAGCAAAATCAACACGCCGCCCAGCAGTCCCTCGGCATTGAGACCCAAGCCCAGTTGAGGGATCGCTGCTAAGGCCAGCACCAGGGCCACACTGCCGAAGAGGACGGCGCTGAGGGGTAAATCCTGTTCCGTGCGCCGGCGGGCCGGAGAGTTCGCCGCTCGACTCGCCCGCAGGTCTCGCAGCCCCCCCTGGATCGACGCCACAATCAGCGGCAAGGCCCGCAGCATGGCGATGATCCCTCCCGCTGCCACCGCCCCCGCGCCAATGTAGCGCAGATACGTCCGCCCAATCTGGCCCGGACTCATGTTGCGGATCAAACCCGCATTGCGGCTATCCTGGGGTTGCTCCGCCGCCCACACTGCCGGCGAAACCGGCTCCGTCAACTTTTCCCCGAAAGTGACAATGAGCGGTCCCAACACCCAGTACGACAGAATCGCTCCCGCCATCATCAGGCAAGCGATCCGCGGGCCGATCAGAAACCCCACCCCCAGCAGCTCCGGGGCCAGTTCCCCTGCTGCCTCGGCCCCCTTCAAACCGCTGCGACTGCCATCCGCCTGCCGGTGCGATAACTCCACCGCCGGTTCCGACGCCCACAACTTCCCCGCCGCCTGGAAAAACTTGTACACAAACGCCAGCCCGAACCCCACAAACACCATCCGCGCCGTCGCTCCTCCCTTCTCCCCGGCGATCAGCACCTCCGCGCACGCTGTTCCCTCCGGATACGGCAGACGCCCATGCTGCTGCACAATGAAAGCCCGACGCAGCGGAATCATCATCAAAATCCCCAGCACCGCCCCCAGCACCGCCACCGTCATCACCCGGATCGGGTCCATCTCGAACCCCAACAGCAGCAGCGCCGGCATCGTCACCCCGACCCCAAAGGCAATGCTCTCTCCCGCACTGCCGGTCGTCTGCACAATGTTGTTCTCCAGGATCGTCGCCCGCCGCCAGCCCAACGCCCGGCTGCACGCCCGAAACAACGTCACCGACAGCACCGCAATCGGCACCGACGCCGACACCGTCAAACCCACCTTGAGCACCAAATACAGCGACGAAGCCCCGAACAATATCCCCAGCACCACTCCCACCAGCACCGCAGGAAACGTGAACTCCGGCGGCGATTGCTCCGGCGGCACAAACGGAATGCCGTTCCCCTCTCCCTGGCCCGCCGCCTGCCCCTCCCTCTGGCCCGGATCAGTATCTCGACGCCGCTCCATGATCACCCCCCGCCTTGACACACGCGAAGACCCCACCCCGCCGCCTGCTCGTCTCCTCTTTCCCCGCATGCCTGCGGTACACCATCCCCGCCCTCGAGGACCCCGAAGCTGGCGAAACAAACCCCGAAGGCTCACGCCGCGAGGATATTCCTGGACTCCCCTTGGCCTCCGAATATAGAAGCTGACCGCCCGCAGCACCACAAGCCGCCAGGAGGCCACAACTCTGGGAATAATCCTAGAGACCTTATGCAAAACTTGCTATTGGCTGGAATCGGCGAGGTGGTGGTTCCTCAAGTTCGCCAGCAGCCTGGGCTTTGCAAAACTCGCTAACGGCGTGGCTTTGCAAAACTCGCTATTGGCTGGAAATGGTGAGATGGTTCCCGCGGCTAGCGACAGGCGTGAATGCAGCGAAAGGCGTGGATTTTGTCACAGCGGCCCCCGCTCACAATCCTCCGCCCCAGTCTAGGGTTGGATCCATCTGCCAGTACCCTCTTGGGGAGCAAGCCATTGCCGCCAGATGATCGTGCGGCTGTGCGGATCAATTTCACCCCAATAGTAAACAGTGGCGTGGATTCGGACAAGAACCCTGCGGTCATCATCTGCCTGAAGTTCGATATAATCACCATTGCGCGCTACTTCAGTAAACGTGCGAATTCCTCCTTGCGGACTTCGTTCCCGCCAATTCTTGCCACCGAGATGCTCATAGATCCTGCCTGAAGGTGTGGCCCAGCGAACCCGCGGATCAGGAGGGGGAGGAGGGGATGGATTGGCCGGCCCAGCCACCAGGTCCTGAAGTTCTTTCTCCAGCAGCGCGGCTTCGGCATCTCTTTTGTTGCGGACGAGTTGCCGGATCGCTTCGGTGTAAGCCGACTGGAGTGCTTTGCGGGCCGCAGCCAGTTGGGAGAGGTATTGGTTGGTAGGGATAGACTTGGGCAGCTCTCCTGTGGTGGTATAGGCCAGTCGCTCGGCTAGGATTTGGTCCACTAGCTTTTTGTTGCCATCCTGGCGGGCTAGAGCTTCCTTCTTGTCAAAAGCGTCGAACAGGCTCTTCTTGATTCGCTGCACTTCAGACTCGTAAGCCTTTTTGGCCGCGTCCAGTTTGGCTAAAATTGGGTCGGCCTTGGATTTCTGAGGTGGATCGGCATTTTGGCCTCTGGAAACGAGGGCGGCCCCTGTCAGTCCCAGGAACGCGAAGAGAATCCACCGGCCAAACTGAGACTTAACAGAAGTAATCGTCCCGCAATGAGTCATCGTCCACCTCCTCTCAGTCAGAAAGACAAAGTGTGAGTCTCCTGCTTTTCCCGCAGGACACCCTAGTATACCATTGGGTAAGGAACCGGGGCTAGAGACTTGAGAAACACTTTGGACCACCGCGACCCTCCCCTTGTTGTGGCTTAGCGTCCTGCACTCGCACTTGTCCTGGGGAGCGCTCGCAGGGGCCGCTGGCGGTCAAAGCGCGGACAAAGCGGACGGCAACTGGACTGTGGTCGTCCTACACTACAGTTCGGATAGCGGTAGTGGAGCCACGAGGCGCCGTTTCACAGCTTCTCCTTTCTCCGTTACCGGGCGGCTCAGCACGAATTGTCGCCAGACCTCCCCCCTAAGCGATGATTCCCTCTCTAGGGCTTTCCTCGCCCTCAATCACGACCTGTAACTTGTAGTGGATCGGGAACACTTTCGAGGCTGATTGGCCGAGCAATGCGACGAATCTCTTGCGCTCTTCAATCGCTTCCTTGTTCTCAGATTTCCGTGGGACGGCTCGATACCCGAGTCGGCCTAGCACTATCCCCTCGCCGATTTCCACTGACTCGCCCGCGGTGTTCACGATCAAACAGCCGTCGAGCTTTCTCCCGCTTGCTGTCGTGAAAGTTGCAGCCACAAATAAGTCATAAGCTCCCTTGGGGACGATCTTGCTATTGATTGGGCGAACCCACGTTTCGTCCCGGCCCGGTACGTCCTCTTCGTCTAGAGCGAATTCCCAGATCGGGAAGGCGGCAAAGTCGCTCACCTTCAACTCGTTGCAAGGCTTACGCGTTTGGAGTGAGACCTTTCTCATCCCGATTACCCCCATCAGGCCATTTGTCAGGGCTAGACCTCAGTTCGACCCGCCAGGCCAACAGATGGAGCGCCGAGTGCTCTTATCATTAGAATCAGGACGGCTTCTATCACCGCCGAGATTTGGTCCGCCGCCGTGGCGTTTCGGTTGTCAAACTGGCCCGCTGAAGGCCGGTGAGTAGCGGCAGTCTGCTGCGGGAGGAAACACCCTCACGGATCAGGCTGGGGTGGCGCTCACTCCTCGTTGATGCCCAAAAGCGCGATCAGGGCGCAGAAGGTGGCCATCACGATCCCCCAGGGCCACCACACCTCATAGACATACCACAGCACGAGGGCCGCCAGAAACAGGACCGCCGCCGCGCCGAAGGCGACCACGCTCCGCCGTTCGCCCAGCCATGTCAGGAAGAATGGCTCAATCAACCCGTAGTAGAAGAAATCCATCATGGACGATCCGCGCTCCGCGGACGTGTTCCCTTCAAACTCCACCTGCCCGCCACCCTCCAGGATAAATCCGGGAGAAACGGGTGTCAAGCCGCCGAAGCCGCATCTTCTGCCGCGATGGGATGTCCAATAAATCTGGAGGGGGGCTTCCCAGGTGGAGTCGGCCACGGTGTCCGCCTTTGCGTCGGCAAAGCTCCGCCGCCCCGTGGACTGGCTCAGGGCTCCATGAGGGGGAGCCGCACGGGGCCGTGAAGCCCCTTCCCGCAGCACCGCGGGGACAGCACCACCCGCCTGCGGATCGGCTCGTCACCGGACTTTGGACCGGCAAGTGCGATCTCGGCCACGGGATGAATCCCCTCCGGGATGATCTTGGAACTGACACGGGGAAGGCTGTCTCGGAGCGAGAGTGGTTGACGTAAGACTGTCACGGCAACTCGCGGGTCTTCCTGGAGGGAAGTTCCCCCGCCGAGGGTCTCGACACGCCCCGATTTCGCCTTCCTGCCCGCGGAGGAAGCCCTCGGTAAGCGCCGGGTACATCGTGGGGAGCAGATCGCCATCCGCTACAAGCTAGAGGCGGTGTGCTGCCCGCGGCCCGAACACCAGCAAGGCATGGTGCGACGCTTTCGACTGATAGACCGGCTCGCGCCGGAGGCTGCGGTCAATTGAGGACAGATCGACCGACGGGGCCACCGCAAGGTGCAGAATCAACAGGCTAAGGCAAGAGAGAACACTTGGGCAGAGCATCGCAGAACGCCCCCTCCTTTCCCGCTGAGCGGCCTAACGGCGGTCGCCAACGGATACGGGGTGTTGAACCTACGAATCAGGACGCCCCACCGTTTACTAGCAGTGGCCGGATTAGGGCGCATAATAAGAGATGTTTTGTACCTTATTCCTTGTTGCTTAGTAGCTCCTTCATCACCTTATGGATGGCCTCAGCAGGCAACCGCCCTCGAACATGCACTTCATTCTCAATTTGCTCGACTTCGACCTTGTCAAAAGCATCCACGACACCCCTGAAGGTAGGATTAATCCTTGCGATTTGGGCAGTTTGCTCTTTCAATTCCCGAATAAAACCCCTGATACCATTGGCAAGCAGGACAGCTCCAATTTCATTGAGCGCCACCGCCCTAGCTATAATTCTGATCTCTTTGTCTACGTAAAGGCTTGCCATAATAGAAAACTTGTTATTAGCATCATAAAGACATAAACCTATTACCGTATCTGGGTCCAATTTTCGGATCATATCACGTAGCTCTTTCCTGGCTTTACTCTGAACTCGCTTTCCTTCATGAAGATCCATAGCCCTGAAAAGAGCCTCCTTGGTGGGTGCCATTACCGCCATCTCATCGCTGAGGATGGCACCGAATGGGGTTGCACCCTCTTGGGGTAGGAATTGAAAGTACTTCCGTTTACCTTCCTTAATAACCTTGAGGTTCTCAGGAGCGGCTAGTGCGCTAAAAGTGCATAGGCCGTCAAGTAATCTCGCGTCCCAATTGCCCTCAAATATAACGATTTCTGGCTCTTCTGATGAATCTAATCTGCCACCGAATGTGATCCGCTGAACGGCTTTGCCGTAGGCCTCTAACCAACGACGATTCTCCACGGCGTCGCTCAAAACCCTACGGATGTTATCCTCATTGTTATCAAAAGCCCTCTTCTTGATGCCTGTCTCGGCAGCCATTTCGCGGAAAATCTCGAATCCGTATTTCCTGATTAACTCGGGAAGATACTGCTTCGCTAGCGGCGACTCCACTAGTTTGGCGAAATTCACTGTGATAATGAAATCCACATGTTCTGGGAGATAGTCTCCAATATCATCGGCGCAAGCAGGGGACAGCAGGAGCAACCACACCGCAGTGGCTGTGAAAACTCGGGCGATCATCTGGTTCATGGAAGTACCTCATGGGTTGGGGCCATGCTGTTCGATTGCTTGATGCAATCGAGAAGGAGGTCCCGGAGTGGGGGCGGGACGCACGCCCCCGAACCGGCGGCTCCGGGACCGGATGTTCCCTAGCGGCTCTGGGGCCGGATCGTCCTCCCTATCTCCTATCTACCTCCGACTTCGCCTCACCCTGACAGTGTGGGGGCCGTCTTTGCGACTCCCAGGGGATCGGTGTCCGAACAGTAGGGGGCCGTCTTTGCGACTCCCAGGGGATCGGTGTCCGAACAGTAGGGGGCCGTCTTTGCGACTCCCAGGGGGTCGGTGTCCGAACAGCAGGGGCGGCTATTTTGCTCTTCGCTCCTCGGAGGGTTTGCTTTGCCCGAAAACAGCAAATTTTTCTCGTGCGATTTTCCGTATCCTGTTCGCTTGTCTGGATGAAGGCTGAGCGCTCAGAGGCGGTTTCCAAGCGGGACCGACTCCGGGAATCCGAAGTTTTACAAGTCCCAGCTACGCGGCGGCGGGATGACCGAGAAGGTATCCCTAGACCCGCGTCCACTCTACAGGCAAGCGATAGTTTGAATTCCACACTAACAGATAGATTGCACTTGTCAAGCATTTTTTGGTTTTTTCTTTTATTTCGAGAAGGTGATTTTGATGTTGCAAAAAGGGTTCTTCCAGTGTAGAAAGCGGAAGTCGATTGATCAACAAAGGGACTGCATCCGTCAGGGTTTTGGAGACATGGTGAGATTAGATTGAGGTCAGATGCAGAAGAGCACATGGAGAGCCGCGTCGCTAGGGGCTGCCGGCGTCTAGGGGTTTGCACTTCCCCGGTTTCCTCTTGCTTGTTGGCGGGGCGGAGGCTATGGGGTGGGTTTGGATTGGCGGGGCATGGGCCGGTGGGAACGGACTGGGCGCGTGGCGGAGGGGGTATTGGGGTGAGGTTTGTTCTCCTAGGGGCCGGTTCGTTCGAGCAGTTTCACTGGGCATATGTGAAGGAAAGCAGAACCTCAGGAGGTGACGATGCGGAGTCAGCGGTGGTTCTGGAGCGGAGTAGTCGCGGCGGCGGCGTGCGCGGGAGCGGGGGGATGCAGCAATGCGCCGATTGCGGGAGCGCTGGATTGTTGTTTTCCGAGCAAGCTGGAGGCGCCGCCGGTGCGCCCGCCGAGTGTGGGTCCTGGCCCGCTGGGTCCGCCGGCGGGAGGAGTGCCAGGGGAGCGTTTGCCTCCGCCTGCGGATTTGAGTCCGCCGCTGCCAAAGAGCTGACAGTGACTAAGGGCGGGCGAGACACCGGAGTGATGAGCGAGGTGCGCAAGGCGAAGAGGCGAACCTTTTGACAGAAGAGGGGAACGTCGGCGCGACGTTCGGGACAGCGGGGTGTCAGGAGCGGGCAGCGGAGGCGGTCAGGGCGGGCAGGACTTCATGGACTTGCTCGGCCAGGTCCAGCCAGCGGGAGCGCCATTTCTGGAAGGCTTTGCGCAGGGCGGGAATCTGGGCGCGGAGGGAGCGGATGCGCCCGTCGAGGCCGGGACGGAGGCGGGGCCAGTAGTGGGGGAAGTGCCGCCGTAGATGCGCGGCGAGGTCTTTGAGCCGCTCGGAGCCGACCACGGCATCCTGGAGCGTGCCGAGCAGTTCCTGCAACTCTTCGACGGCGGGATAAAGCTGCTGCTGGAACCATTCCGGGAAGCAGGGGATGAAAATTTCCAGAGCATAGCGGAGGCGCTTGCCGCTGATGCGCAACTGATGGAGTTCCGCCGGCTGAGCGGGGTCGGCCAGCACACCCTGGTGGAAGTCGGTGAAGAGGGGGTGGAATTGTTCGAGGGCGAAGGAGCGCAGGGGCGGGTCGTCGTTATCACGGGGTTGTTCCAGGGCTTCGAGGAGTTCGTCGGCAGCGGTGTTGAGGTCAGCTCCCTCCTGTTCCGCAGCCTGGACCAGCAGGAGCTGGGCGGCGTGCCGTTGTCCCAGGCCATAACCGAGGAGGAAGTCGGCAGCCGGGCGGCTGGCGGCGGTCTGCAAGGCGCGGGCCTGGGGCAGATTCAGGAGGAAGACATCCCAGTCACGAGCTTGGCCGGCAGCGCGGCGCAGGCGGCGAAGAAGGCGGCGGACCCGGCGACGGGGGCGGTTGGGCAACACGTCCCGGAAGACGCGCAAAGCGGCGCCCGCCCGGCGCGTGCTCACGCGCAACTGGTGGACATGCTCGATGTCGTCCTCCGGCCGCTCCGCCGCCAGCGGCAAATAGTGCCGGACCACCGCGAGACGGATGCTCAGCACCTTGTGCGCTGCCGCGGACACCGGCATCGTTGCCGTCAACCCTTCGATCCATTTGCCCTCGGCCATGGCATTCATCCGGCTAGTCCAGGGAAAGGGCGTGAGAGAACGCGGGATCGCCTTCACATTGCCGACACATTTTGCCCATAATTATATCATTTCCGTTGCTGCTTGACATGCGAGCAGGCGGGGGAAAAGTGAGGGGGGGTGATGGCTCCGTTGAGGAAACAAAGGCGTGCTTCGGGGGATTTCATGTCTCACGATTCGCACGGGCGGCTGCACCCTGGATGAGTGTGTCTGGGCAATGTCACTGGCCGCTGAGGAGACAGTACGGCGTCACTGGCCATAAAGTCCAGCGATCTCGCCCTGGGTGGCATGAGCGGTGATCCAGTGGCGGATGCGGCGCAACTCTTCGAGCAACTCCTGAAGCTGCTGCCGCTCTTCGCGGACCTGGCGGACGATGGCGTCCAGCCAGGGCAGATACTGTTCGCACAGCTCCTGGTGCAGACGTTTTTGGAGGTGATGCTGGAGGCGCTGGCGCAGAAGCTCCCAGTGCAAGGGAAGGAGCAGATGCAGGAGCAGGTGCAGGGTGACGAGCACCAGCAGGGGAATGAGCAGGACAAGGCTGAGGGAAAAGAGGCCGGGGACCTGCTGCTGGACGATGAATTGCCACAGCAGGATGGCGGCGGTGGCGAGGAAGGCGAGTTCGGGGGCGTAGTTGGCCACGAGAATGAGGAGTCGGCGGAGGAGTCGGCGGGGTCCGGGGGCTTCCAGGAATTCCCGTTCGACATCTTGCAGGGCCTGAGCGATCGCTTGCTGGAGGCGGCGTTCTCCCTCGCCGGTCGAGCGGGTTTGGTCGAGGTACGGTTGAAGCAGGGCGGCCGGCAGGCCGAGGGGCTGGGCGGCCAGGAGCAGGCGGTGGGCCAGGTCTTGCCCGCGGCTGGAGAGGGAAGAAGCTGCCAGCGGTCCGATTCCCTCCCAGGGCAGCAGTTGATGCAAGGAATCGAGCGGCGCCGCATCTGCGTCATGGCGGCGGGCCGAGCCGGTGAAGGAAGGCAAGGCCGAACGCAAAGGATGACGCAGCCGGGAGCCGCTGTGGCGCAACCAGACGGTGGCCCGCAAATAGGCTGCCATCAGGCCGCGGAAGCGCTGCTGGTCCCGTTCGTGGAAGTAATGCTCGATGTCCGCCTGGTAAGGGTCGAGAAGACGGAGCAGGGAGGCGCTCTGCTGCTGGGCCTGTTCGGCCAGGAGATTTTCCCATGCACGTTGCAGCCGGGGAAGGAGCGGTTGGAGGTCGGCTGGCATCAAGCTCTGTAAGGTGTGGCTCAAGGTGTCGAGGAGTTGTTCGATCCCGCGGGCCTTGATGGCTTCGATTTCTCGGCGGGTCAGTCCCCATTCGATCCAGCGGCGCAACTCCAGGAACTGCTCCTGGGGCGGCAAGTCCGGCGGGGGCACAGGCTGGCCGGCTTGCTGAGCTTGGACCCAGCGGTGGGCAGCCGTCCGGAACAGACGCGGCTGGGTGAATCCTTCGGCCTGCAAGTCCCGCAGCAGGTCCTCATCGGGCCGCAATCCCTCTTCGTCGGTCAGGCAGCGGTCCCATTTGTTGAGGACGAAGGCGAAGGCTCGGCGGCGGCGTTGCTGCCGGAATAGCTCCCAGCCGAGCTGATCATGATACTTTTCCTGCGAGCCGACGTAGAGCACGATGTCGGCGATGGGCAAAATGGCGGCGAGTTTGTCGCGGTTTTCCGGCACGTTGGAGTCGAGGTCCGGCGTATCGACGAGGATTTTGTGGCGGAGTTCTTCCCGATCGTGAGGTACCAGGCGGCACAGGCGCAGGGCCGGATCGAGCCGTTCGGGCCGGATCGAGTGATGGAGATAGACCACCGGTTCGCGTGTGGTCGGCCGCTGAACATCAGCGGGGGCAATCGGAGCGCCGGCCAGGGCGTTGAGGAGCGTGGACTTTCCGACGCCGGTTCCTCCCATGAAGACGATCAGGAGCAAGGGGTGCTCCGCGGCGAGCAGGTCAAGTTGGCGGCGCAAATCCTCGAAGAGTTGGAGCAACTGAGCTTTTTGGACGGCGGAAAGGGGGAAGGGGTGGGGCCGGTCGAACCACTGGTGCAAGCTCTGCTCGAGGATGCGCAGCAAGGCGGTGAGACTGGGGAAAAAGGCGGCAGGATCGAGGGGGGCGTTCGTGGGGGCGGCAGAATCCGAGGGGCCGGGGGGCGAACCGGCCGATGCGGGGGCGGGTCCAGCGGTGGGGAGCTGTTCGTTCATGGGTTCTCCGCACGGCTTGGGACAAGGGGAGGCAGACTGCCGGGCTGGGCGTTGGGGGCGGCGGGGGCCGGCGGCGGAGCGGCAGCAGTGTGGGAGATTCGTTCCGCCACGGCGCTGCGCAGGCGCTGGAGGGCTTGGGGAGCCTGGGTGAGCACCTGGTGCAGGCGGGCCAGAGAAGTGTTCCCCTGCGCGGGCCAATGTTGGAGCCAGTTTTCCAGGGGGCCGGTCAGGGCCTGCCGCAGGTCGGCTGCCCGCTGCTGCCGCAGGCGCCGCCGCAAGGCGTCCACCTGCATCGTGGCGATCCCTTCCACCACCTGATGAGTGAGCGAGACGCTGAGGGGAACCAGGAGCAAGTGATACCAGTCGAGCGGCCACGTGAAGTAGAGGGTGGCGCCCAGGCCGGTGAGGTCCCAGAGGAGCTTGCCGGCGCGCGCGGCAGCCAAGCGGCCCGGATGCGCCCGCCAGTGTTCCAGAAGCTGCTGACAGCTTTGTTCCAATTCTCCTTGCTCCTGCCGGGTGAATTGCTGGCAGTGGCGGTCCCATTGCTGCTGCCAGGCCGGGAGCAGTTCGCTGGGGAAGCGCTGGGCCAGGCGTTGCCAGAAGGGGTGGCGTTCGGTGCGGCGGAGGGTTTCGGCATGGAGGCCGTCCCGCCAGGCCAGGGCGGCTTCCCGCAACACGTCCGCCTCCAGCGGGGGAATGACGGCGGTCTCCCACCAGCGGCGGACATAGTCCCGCGCCGCGCGATAGGGGGTGCGCAGCACCCACAGCACGGCACTGAGCCACCGCCCCGCCGCAGGCAGCTCCAATAGCTCCATCCACGCCTGGCGATAGCGATCTACCAGGGCGAAGCGCTCCGCCTCCAGATACTCCACTTCGTAACGCCGCTCGAAGGCCAGCCGTCCCTGGCGGACCAGTTCCTGCCAGCCCTGGTATTCTTCCAGTTCGCTGCGGGCGGCGGTTTCCAGACCGGCGATGAGCACTTCGAGGAAGCTCAAAGCATGCTGCACCTGACGTTGGCGGACCGCTGGGGGATTATCGAGCAAAGCCAGGACCTGATTGAGCAGGGGAATGCGCAGGTCTGCACCGGCACCGGCGGGATCGCGCCGCTGGTCCGCGGTGAGAAGCGGCAAGGCCAGCACCGGCACTTGGGGCAAGGTGCCGTCGGCCCGCCGGGGGAGCCGGCCCAGGACTTCCTGCCGGAAATGCTCGATGAGCCGCTCCGCCTGCTCCGGCGCCACCTTGTTGAGCACGACGACGACCGGCTTGCCCGCCCGCACCAACAGATGCAAAAACTGCGTCGGCACCAGATCGTTGTAGCGCTCATCGGAAGCGACGTAGACGAGCAAGTCGGCCAAGGCGGCGACTTCGAGCAAGCGGCGGAGGTAGCCCTGGGCCGCCCAGGTGGTCATGTCCGGGCAGTCCCAGAGGACGCAGTCGCGCAGCGGTTCCTCCGCCTGCGGGGGAAGATGGCGGACCTGGTAGATGTCCTCGTCGGCATCGGCGGGGCGCGGCGTGGAGACTGCTTGCAAGCCGTCCAGGAATCCCGGCGTCGCCGGCCACACTGCGGAGAGGCTTTCCGCCAAGACGAAAGCGGTCGGATGCCGGGTGAAGCCCGCTTGGGGGTTGGACTGAGCCAGGGGGCGGCCCAGGAGGAAGTTGACCACCGTGCTTTTGCCCGTTCCGGCGCCGCCAACCACGGCCAGATGCAAGGGCGGTGCGCTGGCTCCCTCCGCAAAAGGAGCGATCACGTTGCGCACCAGAGCGGAGGCCAAGGCTAGCTCCCCGGCGGCGGAACTGCCGGCTTCCGCTTGCTGCCGCAGGTGCTCTTCCAGCCAGTCCAGAGACTCGGCCAACTCCGTGACCGTCTGCCGTAGTGAGGCTAAGGACAATGCCATATTTGTTCCTTGTTGCAGGTCGTCGCCGCGGTTCCTGTTCTCCCAGGTTGAGGACGCCACGCTGTGGGGAGGCTCCTGCCTTCCTGTTGAGGAAGCCGCCAAGCTGAGGAGGACCTTCCTTCTCTCTATTGATGATTACGTTTAGATTAGGGAGTATGCCCTTTATCAGATTATCATGAGGCGGGGAGAAGGGTGACTCCTGTTTTGCGGGCAGGGAAACGGTCGTGCTCGGAGCGTCTGTCCCTTCTTGCCGGTGTATTTGGGATTTTGCGTCAGGAACGGAAGGCGCGCGGCCCGGAGGGAAAGGGCCGGTGCCAGCCCACGGCTTCCAGCGGGACGCAGGGTGTCTGGCCGCTCCAGACTTCGGCGATTAGCCGGGCAGTACCGGGGGAAAGCTGGACGCCGGCGCGAAAATGGCCCGCGGCCATCCAGACATTCTCCCAGCCGGGCAACGGGCCAATGATGGGCCAGCCATCCCGCGAACCGGGGCGCAGGCCGCTCCAGCATTTCACCAGTTCGGCTTGGTGCAAAGGGGGCAGCAGGCGGGTGGCAAAATCGAGCAATTCCGCCACGGCCCCGGCGGTGTTCGCTTTGGTGAAGCCAGCTTCCGGCTCCTCGGTGGACCCGACCAGATAGTGGCCATCCCCGCGCGGGACGATGTACCGCTTGCCCACTATGAGGATGCGGTGGCTCAGAGGCGGGGCGAAGCGCACCAGGACGATCTGGCCCCGCACCGGATGGATACCCGCGCCGACGCTGCCGAGGTGCTTCAGGACGCCGTCCGTCCAGGCGCCCGCGGCCAGCAAGATGCGCTCAACAGCCTGCACACTTCCATCCGCCAAAAGCACGCCCTGCGCCCGCGGCGGCGAACCGGCAAGCCCCACGACTTCCTCCTGCGGATGCAACTCCACCTGCCGGCGTTCGCAGGCAGCGATCAAGCCGCGCATCAGCCACGGATTGCGCACCTGGGCCATACCCGGCAGATACCACGCCGTCATACCTTCCGGCGGAATCACTCCTGCTTCCCGCCGCCGGCATTCCTCCGCTTCCCAGCGCTCGAAGGCGATGCCTTCCGCTGACCACAGGGCCGTCACTTCCGCCGCTTCTTCCGCTTCCAGGAACTCGATCCCGCCGCAGCGGCGATAGCCAATGTCGATCCCTGTCAGCTCCCGCAGTTCTTCGGCCAAGGAGGGGAATCGGGCTGCCCCGATCGCCCGCAGCCGTTCCCACGGCAGGGCCGCCTTGTCAACCTGACCTGGTGGAATGATTCCCGCTCCCGCCCAGGATGCTTCCTGGCCCAGTGCCCCGCGATCCCACACTCCGACTCGCCAGCCACGACAGGCCAGTTCATAAGCGCAGCTCAGGCCGATCACCCCGCCGCCCACCACCGCAATGTCCACACTTCCCCTCATACCGGCATTCTACGAGCCGCCATCCGAACAGGAGCAGCAGGCAGCCGCGAGCCTTCGCCCTGTCTGCTCCCATTTCCTCGTCATCCTTTGGCTATTCACCCTCGTCAACCCGCCGCCTGCGCAGGGGAGCGGGAGCCGAAATGGAAGCGTGACTCCGGGTAAACCCTCACCGGCGGCTGTGTGGTTTTCCCCCATGCGAAGCAGTCAGAAGGGAATGCAGCACGATGAAGGGATTGGAGCACGGGAAAAAGTCATCGCTGACGCAGGAAGGAACGGCAGGCGGTTCATGCGCCGTACTTGCCGAGGCGGCGGGCGTGAGCCATCGCCAGGAGCATCAGATACTGAGCGGGAAATTGTCCCAACCCGCCGCGCAGACAGTCTCGTTCCCCGAACTTGGTCGCTTCATCCGGGCGGCAGGTGTCGGCTAGAAGCAGGGTGGGCACCGGATGCCAGGAATGGCTCCGCAGCTTACTGGGTGTGGAGTGGTCGCCGGTGACAATGAGAACATCGGGCCGCAAGGCGCGGATCTGCGGGATGGCAGCATCGAGTTGCTCGATCATCTGGACCTTGGCGGCGAAGTTGCCGTCTTCCCCCGTCGAATCCGTGTATTTGTAGTGGAGGAAGAAGAAGTCATACTCTTTCCAGACACGGCCGAGGGTGGCGATCTGCTCCTGGAGGGATGCCCCGGCGTCGAGCACGTCCATGCCGACGAGTCGGGCCAGGCCTTTGTACATCGGATAAACAGCCAGAGCGGCGGCTTTGAGGCCGTACACCTCGGTAAAGGCGGGAATGGCAGGCCGGCGGGCTGCCCCTCGGAGGGTGACCCCATTGAGGGGAGCGCAATCCGCGAGCACTTGCCGAGCGGCGGCGGTGAACTGATTGATCAGCTCCGCAGTCTTCTGCGAGGCCGGGTCTGCACCTTGGGCCGTCAAGGGTGCCACGCCGACGGCCTGCGGGTCGGTGTCGTTGACCTGGTCCCCCAGTCCCGTCCCCCGCAACACTAGCACGAAGCGATGCTCCCGCACCGGCTCAACGAACAGCTCCACTCCCGGCAGTTGAATGCGCCGCAGACGTTCGACCGCCGCCAGGTTCTGCTCTTGCGAAGGCCGGCCGGCCCGCCGATCGGTGATCCGTCCCTGGCCATCCAGGGTGCAGAAGTTCCCCCGGATCGCCACATCCTCCGGACCGATCGGGAAGTTGATCCCTAAGGCTTCCAGAATGCCGCGACCAATGCGATACTGGAGCGGATCGTAGCCGAAGAGGGCCAAATGGCCTGGACCGCTGCCCGGCGCAATCCCCGGCAGCACGGGAATGGACAGGCCGCAAACTCCCTCCTGGACGCAGGCATCCAGATTCGGCGTGCGGGCGCTTTCCAGCTCGGTCAAGCCGCCCGGTTCCAGGGGAAGTCCCCCCAGTCCGTCGGCGACGAGAAGAACGATTTTACTGTCTGCCGGTTCCCGTAACTCACGGATCAAATCCTGGGTGGTCATAAGGCCAAGTTTACAGCGGTTCGCTTGCAGCGTACAGTGATGGTAAGCCCGATCCTCAGATAGGGGGGGACGCCGTCATGCAATTGCCGGATGAATCGGTGGAATACGATTATCGCCGCCTGCTATTGCCGGTGGCGGACGCCTGGACGCCGCTCGCGGAATTGCAAGCCCGTCATTTCCTGGACCCGGCCCAGTTGGAACAGATCAAAAAGGATGTGCTGGCTGTGCGAGGCCGAGTGGCTGCCGAGCGGGATTTGCAAACGGTGCCTCCCAGGGACCAACCCCTCCAGGCCGGGTTCATCGACCTGCCCCAGAAGCTGCTCGATGCCTACCGTCGCCGCCAGGATGCCAGCGAGTTAGGGAAACTCCTGCGGATCGCCCAGCGCTTGCGGGAGGAAGCCGGCCGCGTCGTGGTCCTCGGCATCGGCGGCAGCTACCTGGGGGCCAAGGCCCTCATCGACGCCCTCTGCCACAGCTACCACAATGAAATGCCGGCCCAGTTGCGCCTCAACCGCCCCCGCATCTACTTTGAAGGAAATAACGTCGATAACGACACGCTGCACGAACTCATCGAACTGCTGGACAATACCCTGGTCGATCCGGACATCCCGGAGGAACGCTGGGCTTTGATTGTCATCAGCAAGTCCGGCGGTACTCTGGAAACTGCCGCCGCATTCCGCGTCCTTTGGCGGGAGTTGGCCCGCTGCTATGGCGCCAAGTCCGAATTGCTCCGCCGCCTGGTCGTGCCCGTGACCGGACCCAAGGGGAAACTGCGCGAATGGTTCCAGGCCGAAGGGTATGGCGAAGAGGAAATCCTGACCATCCCCGACGACATCGGCGGGCGCTACAGCATCTTCACTCCGGTGGGACTGTTACCCGCCGCCGTGGTCGGTCTGGATGTGCGGGCGTTGCTCCAGGGCGCCGCCGCCATGACCAAGCGCTTCCTTGAAGAGTCCTTCGAGCGCAACCCCGTGCTGCAATTCGCCGCCGTCAATTACCTCATGACCGAACAGTTGGGCAAGCCGATCCGCGTCCTGGCCGTTTGGTCCCGCAAGCTCGAAGCCATCGGTTGGTGGTACGATCAGTTACTCGCCGAATCCCTGGGCAAGCAAGGCCGCGGGGCGACTCCCCTCACCGTGGTCAACACCCGCGATCTCCACAGCCGCGGGCAGCAGCATCAGGAAGGCAGCCGCGACAAGCTCATCAACAACCTCGTGGTGAAAACGCCGCGCCATCCGCCGGTCATTCTCGGCATGGCCGAACACAACGAGGACGATCTCAACCAATTCAGCCGCAAAGGCTATCCCGATCTACTCGAAGCCGCCTACGCCGGGACCATGCAAGCCTATTGGGAAGCCGCCCGACCCACCGCCGACATCCTCCTGCCCACCCTCAACGAATACACCCTCGGCCAGGTGTTCCAAATGCTGATGCTCGCCACCGTCGTGGAAGGCCGCCTCATGAAGATCAACCCCTACGGCCAGCCCGGCGTCGAAGCCTACAAGGCCAACATGATGCGCCTCCTCAAGGCGACCCCCAATCTCCCCAAGGGAGACACGGCGGGTACTCCCTGACACGCCCACAGGTGGCCCTCCCGAAAACTCTCCGGTAGGAGGTACCTTTCCAAAAAAACCGTTGGAAACTGCCGTCGCAATCGCCGGGCCAATCGCCCTAACCTTCAACGGTCCGAAACCGCTCCCCTATGGCTCCCATCTATGGCTCCCATCCGGGGTAGTCCGAAGCGCGTCCTTCGGGAAAAAAGTAGTCCGAAGCGCGTCTTCCGGGAAAATGACGCTCCCAAGGGCCGGTCAGGAAACGGAGCTGTCACTTCGAGTGGTTGGGACAGGTCGATTCACCGCGACGAGGAAGCGGGGGTGGAGGCTTCCTCGCCGAGCAGGCGGAGTTGGCTTTCCGCGCTGGTGAGCCGTTCCAGTACCGTCTGCAAGGGCAACCCCCTCTCCGCGGCTTCTTCCAGAGTCAGTTGCTGGCGAAGCTGGGCCAGTTCCCCCCGGCTGCGATCCCGGATGTCCCGCAAGCGTTTCGCTTCCGGAGACTGGGGGGAAATCAGTCGGGCAGCCTCATGGAGCGTGGGAGCCAAACCCTCGCGGATGACCAGAACGAGCAGCTCGCTCAGTTGATTCAAGCGGGAGGTGTCTTGTTCCTGAGCCGCCCGGTGCAGAGCCTGGCCCAGCGTGCGCGCCGTACGCTGGCATTCCTCGGCCCGATCCAGAGGATGGCGGGACGCCGCCAGGTCCAGACCGTGATCCACGAGCATCCCAGCCAGCACCCGGTGATGCTGGAACAGGCGGGCACGATCCGCCGCGGGCAACACACGCCCAGGGGCCTGAGCGCCGACCCACGCGCTCAGCACCAGCATCACCCCTGTGGTCACCCCCCAGCGTTTCGCCTTCATTGTGGCACCTCACCTCACCCGTGCTCTGTCGCCCTCCCTTGCCAGTTCCTCCGAAGCTTGACCTCACCGGGCTTCCTCACCGGATTCCTGGACCGTCCACCTTTGCGCCGGTTTCCTTCCATCGATTCGATCTTCTGTTCCGTCACTTTGGGCCTACGTGCCACTGGGCTTACGTGCCGCTGAGGCGCTTGATTTTGTGTTCGCCTTCGCGGGCGGTCTGGGCCAGTTGCCGCAGGACCAGTTGGGCGTGTGGAGGGACCGTATCGAGCAAGTTCTCCGTGGCCTGGGCCGTGGCGGCGAGTCGTCCCGCCATTTCTAATAACTGCTGCCGTTCCCGTTCCGTTTGCATCTGGGCAGCCCATTCCTCAGCTTGCTGAATCAGCCCGCGTTCCACCACTTTGTCGTACCAGCGGACGAGTTCCCGCAGCTCTTCAGGGCTAGCGATGCGGGCCAAGGCCTGGGTTTCCTGGGCCACGGTGTCCGCCAGGGCGCTGAGGGCTTGCAGGCGCTGACCGGCGGTACTCGCGCGGGCCAAGGCGACATCATGCGCCACCAGTTGCTCCAAGAAAGGATACGAGACGCCGGAATGCGCCGCCTCCGGCTGCGGCCCAGACCCAGACCCGCCGGCATAGATCCCAACCACTACGGCTGCCGCGGCCAGAGCGCCCGCCGTGATGAGCCAGGCTCGCAGCCTCCACTGCCGCCCTGGGAACCGGCTCGGCATCGGTGGGGAATAGCGTAGGGAGGAGGGAACGGTCCCGGACGCTGGCCGCAATTGCGCGAGCAAGCGTGCCTTGCCGCCGCTGCTGGGGGGAACCCGCAGTTGACCCAAAGCGCTTTCCAATTCCGCGGCCTGCTCCGCCCAGACCCGGCAATCCGCGCACTGCTCCGCATGCTGACGCAGGCGGCTGGGAACAAAGCGCGGGTCCGGCAGTGCCAGCACCGCCCGGCGGAACTGCCGGCAGGTCCATTCTCGCGGGCCGGAAGAATCGCTCATGATGGGGTCTCCCTTGCGTCCTGGCTGTTCGCTGTTCCCTTGTTTTTCCAGGCTCTTTCAGGCCGAAGCGCTTCCTTTCAAGCGGTTTCCGGTCCGTCGCGGGTCTTGGGGGGGAGTAATTCCGGGGCCAGTTGCTGGAGGAGTAATTGTCGGGCCTTGAATACCCGCCAGCGGGCTGTCTCCTCCGTGGTCCGCAAAATCCGGGCCACCTCGCGGAACGATAACCCCTCATACACCCGCAGCAACAGGGCCGCTCGGAAATCCAGCGGCAGACTCGCAACTGCGCTCTCCACACGCTCCAGCCATTCCCGTTGTTCCGCGGCCACCTCCGCCCGCACCTGGGCCGTACCGCTCACATCCTCCGGCAGCGGGTGGTTCCCGTGGCGCTCGCCCCGCTTGCGGTTCACAAAGTTGTTATGCCCGATGCGGAAAAGCCAAGCCCGGAAATTGCTCCCGGCCCGGAACGAGTCTAGCCCGGCCAACGCCTTGAGGAAGGTCTCCTGGGTCAGGTCCTCGGCAGTGTGCCGGTCCTGCGCCAGATGGTACAGCCAGCGGTACAAGCGGTCCCAATACCGCTCCACAAGCTGAGCGAACGCCTGACGGTCGCCGGCTTGCGCGGACCGGACCCAGCAGGTTTCATCATCCGGGTGGGAACGATTGCTGGCATTCACGCGGCGGCTCATCCACCTGAATTCCTGGCAGCCTCCAGTGCGACTGTCTTTACTATACCACCTTTCCCGCACGGATGTGCGCCGCCGGGGAGCCAGCAGGTTCCGGCCCCAGCTTTCCCGCCGGCGTCCGTTCCACCGCTCAACCCCATTAACGCTCCTCCGTCTGTTCCCGTTGGCGCTTTTCATCCCCTCGCCTCCCAGTGACTCCCCTATAACGGTGGGGCGCGAAACGGCTGCAACAACTGCACCACCCCCGCGGGCATCCGGGGCAATCCCGACACCGCCGGCCACGGCCAGGTCTTCATCTCCGTGCCGCTCTGCTGGCTCACCAGCAACTCGTGATTCTGGACCATCGCCGTGCGCGTCAAGCGGTACCAGTAGCCGACCAGTTGAATGAATGCCTCCCGCACCGCCACCGGCGTCGCTCCGCTCGGCGTCGTGTACACCACTTGCAACGCGCCGGGCCAATCTCCGTTGCCCCCGTCCTGTGGCTCCAGAAACGGCCCATCCACCGATTCCACCACGCCCCGCTCCCGGTGCACCACAAAACTGGTCAACGGCCGCTCCGTGTAAGGCCCAAACTCCCGCTTGGGGTCCACCTTGAGGCTCACCAGCGTCTCCACAGGGAAATTGCGCAAAAACACTAGGGTGTAACCGGCGGCGTGCACCTCCGTGAAGGTCCCGCCGGTCCACTCCCGCCCGGTGTACTCCCGAATCCATTCCCCCGCAGAGGTCATCAGGCGCTCCAGCAGGCCGTCGCTGTCCGTCCCGCTGATTCCCAGCGCCAGCTTCACATTCGCCAAGGTTTCCAGCATGTGTGAACCTCCTTTTAGAAAAATCAACAGAGTAAAATTGTCATAATAATTCTGAGTTATTTGTTTTGGATATTTGACAATACAATAGAAACCATCGGATTTTGAGAGAATCGAGGAGGCAGAGACCAGGCGGCGCGAGGAGTCGGCCTCGTCCCCACCGGTCGCGGACCGTCCGCCCCCCTGGACCGGCAGTGTGCCTCTCCCCGCGCCGCATCTTCGCATGGGCTACCTCCGGGTTGGCCACGAGGAACTGGCAGCGCTCAAGCGATGACCAACTGATCGCAGAGCACGAAGCTGGCCGCATGCCGTGGGCCAGCGTCGATGTGCTGGATGCCCCGCAAAACCGTTTGATCGTTCTGCAAGGCACTGTCTCCCAGACCGCTGGCGAGAAACTCCATGATCCCCAGGCGGGCGATGATCCAGTCCGGGAAGTAGCCGAGCAGAATGTAGGTCAGGTTGGAGGCAGAGCCTTTGGTTCGGCTGTTGGACACTTGGGCGGACCGGACCACGCGCGTGCCGAAGAGCTTGGGCGGATTCGGGTCTCCGGCCTGGGGTTCGCGGAAGAGGAACACGCCGCGGTTGTCCCCCGTGCTGATAGCGTCCGTCCGCCGATTCATCAGGGCGGCATACATGCTCTTGCGCATGACCCAAGCGGTGGGAGCCTCCACCGCGTCGGGAAGGCGGCTTTCCATCAGGGCGACATCCTGCGGCTGGAACAGGTCCCCGTTGGTTCCTGGTGCCGAGGCCGGATGCACCACGATGTCCGGATAAGTCAGCAGCCCCTGGATTTGTGTGCCGCCGCTCCCTTCCAGCATGGCCAGGTCCGCCTTGAGCGCTGCCGCCCGCGCCATGTCGTAGCGTACCAGTCCTTCCGCGCTGGGGCTGGCAAACCGTAGCAGTTCGTTATTCAGGCGCACCAGCACGCCGAGCTTCTTCGCCTGGAGGCTGAGCATGCCGGTTGCCGGCTGGCTTTCTGGAATGCTTGTCCCTTCCCCCACCCAGTAGGCGGTGCTGGCAGCAGTCAGCTTGGGGAATTGCAGGCGGCCGTTCGGCGGCAAAGCCACCTCCCGTGCTCCCGCGGCGGAGAACACCTCCAGGCTCCGCTGCAAATCGATCAGCTCGCCCACGTGCGGGCCAGCGACCAGCGTTCCCCCGGCGCTATCCGACACGGTGCCCAGCGCCTTACTCCACGGGGAGGTGCGTCGCCGCAGCCAGGCCGCCTCGTCCGGATCGTAGCGCTCCGTCGCTGCGCTGAGCTTCTGCCGCAGCTCCTCGCGCAGGCGCTGGCCTTGCGGCTCGAAGGCCGGCAGATGGGCACTCGCCAGTGGCACCAGAAACGACTGCTGCCCCTGATGCGGCACGAAGCCGTAGCCGCCGTACAACTGCCGCAACTGCTCGTGCACGTGCAGCTCCTCCTTGGCCTGCTCCGGACCGACAAACCCCAGGGCCAAAGCAGCCGCCTTGAGCACCGAATAGCCTGCCGAGTCCTGGAGCACCGGCCCGCTGGTGACCCACGGCACGCGCCGCTCCACACGGACCGTCCCGCCTGGAGGAGCCTGCGCCGCCCGGCTCACCGCCGCGCGCGCCTCCTGTTCAATGAATGCCACCAATTCCTCCCGGCTGTGGAACTTCTCCGGGACACCACCACTGCTCGACACAGACACACCGGTCATGGCTGAACCTCCTGAAAGAACACAAGGGAACCGGAAACCAACACTCGCCATCCGCCGCACCGCTGATCGTCAGGCTAATTTTCGTTTGACAAAAACAATCTGCGATACGGCCTGGATTTTCCGAAAAATTCGATTATTGTCAAATCCGATTAATTTCAATTTTTCTATTACTATTTCCGATGGACATTGCGCTCAGAGAATACGTCGGGAAGATACAGAGGCGATAAGACATCCTCGCGATAGCGGTCGAACCAGCGTTGCAGGCGGCGGTCGCGGATGTAACCTTTCTCCAAGGCTAGGGTCAGGGCGGCGGCGTTTTCCGGGATCGGGACGGCGGAGTATTCCAGCAGGTCCCAACTGAGGATGCGCAGGCCCGTCGAGCCGTCCGGGCGTACCTCGCGCTGGACTTCCCGCGGGACAAAGCCGATGGACCAGCCGCGCAAGATGCCTTGCTCGTAAAGGCGGAAGATGTCCTCGGCTAGGGGCAAACCGCGGGCGAAGCGGGTCTCGGCCACGATCCGCTGCGGCTGGACATCGAGCCACAGGCACATGCCGATCGGTGGGATCGGCCCGCGCTGGTGGGCCCAAAGCACCACGGGATTGAGCAGGTATTCCTCCAGGTTCCGCAAGCCGGTGGGAACGACCACATCGCCGGCGCGGTCGGGGTCGCTGGTGCTGATCACAGCTCGGACCGTGAATCGCTGTGGGTCCACGGCCAGCGTTCGTGCGGCACTTTCCATTCGTGTCATGCCCATAGCTTTGGTCCTCCGGGTTCAATCAGCCCCCCAGGATTCCGCGGGGGGAAATGGTTCTGCAGGTCGGGATGCTTCCGATGCTGCCTTCGCACTGCTGGCGGCGAGTGCCGAGGTTGCACCTGCTGGTTCCGCTGCCGCCTTGTGGGACAATTCCGGCGGGAAGGCTAGCTGCCTGCGCCTTCGCCTCCGGCGCTGGGGCGGGCGGTGTTGCTCCCTCGGGGCCGGCTCCGCCCAACTTCCCGCTAACTCGCGCGGGAGCAGCACCTGGTCCAGCCGGGGGTCTGGCAACGGCTTCCAGCCTCGCCCCTGGCGAATCTCGTTGATCGTGCGCAGCCCCCAGCGCACGTCCTGTTCGTCTTCCTCCCGTTGCTGCTGGCGCAAGCGCGGAGAACAATCCGGAAATTCGATCAAAATGTCTTCACCGTATCGGGAAGCTAAATAGCGTGTCAAAATCTGTCCGATAAGGTCGAGTTTTGGCTGGATGGTACCTTCGCAGAACATGACGCGGGCGCCGAGCCAGATGTCGGCCCCCAATCCCAGGTTTTCGACGATGCCGGTGATGGGAGGCGGGACGCGGAAGATGGCCAGGATTTCATCGCGGGTCATTCGGGCCGAGTTGACAAAGTCCATTTCCGCCGGGGTAAGAGTCCAAGGGTTGGCCTGCAATCCCTGTTCGAGCACCAGGGGCCGATGCCAGCTTTCCCGGCCCTGGAACTTGGCTTGCAGCCGTTCTTCCAGCCGGGCGACCGTCTGCTCGGTCAAAATCTGCTCCGTTTGGAGGACAATTCCGGGGCGGGGGCCAGCCTGGAACGTCTGATAGCGTGCCTGGAGCAATTCCGTATGAGCATCAATGGTCAAAGCATTGGCTTGTAAAGGAGACAAGCCATAATGTGGATTCAACGGATTGGGATATTTCAGATGGATGATTTCCTCCGGGGCGAACCATTCGCTGGGTTGGCCAGGAGCAGCGACTTCATAACCGCGGAGGAACTGGCGGGCATCGGGCAGGATGCGGACCCACGGAGCGGGGATGATCCACAATTCCTGGGGCAGCAGATTCCCGGCGGCATCCGGGGATTGGGCCACGTACCAGTAGGCGTTGCCGGTCAGTTCCAAATAGACGAGGGTGAGATACCACAATTCCCACGGCGTCAACCAGGGGTTGGGATGACGGAGGAGTCGGCAGAGGGGATGGTGCTGGGGCAGTGGCAATTGTTCGTCATCGCCTGGTCCGGTGGAGCGGATCGCGCGCGGTTGATAGCGGGCCGCCTCCTGAGCGATGGCATGGACAGCCACATAAACCCAGGAGCGGAAGTTGCGCACCTGTTCGAGGGGGTTGTCCTGCCACCAACCGCCTTGCGGCAGGGGGAAGCGCAGCGCTGTGCCCAGGGGCGCGCCGTCGAAACGGGACCGCTGCTTGCCTTTCCACCATTGCCACAGATGCCGCCACATGGTCCGTTCTCCTTTGGCTGTCTCCGATTCTCCGAAGCCGATCCGGTTCCGTTGGGCTGCTGCCGTCACTTCCGCCGGTGTTGCACCGCCTGGATGCCCCAGCGCTGGCGCAATTGGGCCACTAGTTTTTCCACCTCCGCCGCCTCTTCCGCCTGTGCAGTCCCTTCCCGCCAGGCCGCCACCTCGTCCAGCGGCTCCACCGCCGGTGCCACCTTGCGGTAACCCAGGCAGTGGATCACGTAAAGCACCTCGCACCAGGTCGGGAAGCGCCGCCCCTGCCGCTTCTGGTACAATGCCAGAGCACGGAGAAACTCTTCCTCCTCCGGGCGATACTCCCCGCCGGAAAAATTCCGATTGTAGGCATTCGAGGGCTTGAGCGGACGCATGGCTGGACCTCCAGTTACTGCTCTTTTGACCACTGATACTATACATATGCTACATGAATTCAAAGTTGTCAACCGGAAAATGGAAATTTTTTCAGTAAAAATTTTTTCCCGGCTTTTTCCAGGGGATTTTGCTAGGATGGGTTTGGATAAGCCGCGGGGCGGGATAGCCAGGACGAGCGGAGGAGCGGGAAGCGCTTGCCCTTTCGATCCTGCGGCAGGGGGAGAAGAGGGCATAGGTTCCGGTGAGGGCGAAGCGGAAGGCAGCGTTTCCGTGGGAGGGGGACACGATGCGTGGGAGGCCGAGGGGGGAAGGCGCCAGCGGTGGCAGCAAGGGAAAGCGTGGAACGAGCGGTGCGGCGGCTTGGGGTTTGGGGTTAGCAGCGTGGGTTTTAGGGGTCCTGCTGCTGCTAGTGCCGCCGGTTTGGTCGCAACCGGGCGAAGTGGCTCCGCCGCCGCGCCCTCTTTACGAGTACCGCCAGCAGCATGATCCGTATGGGATCGGCAAGTTTTATATGGGGCGGGAGATAGCCCGTGTCATGAGTTATCGCGGCGCCGGCTGGCTAGAGCGTCCTGAGCGCGTCCGGGAGGAAGAACCGGAGAAGTTGCTCGCGGCCCTGGAGCTGAAGGATGGCCTGGTGGTGGCGGATGTGGGAGCGGGCAGCGGCTATCACAGCGTGCGGATCGCTCCGCGAGTGGCACCGCGCGGCAAGGTGCTGGCGTGCGACATCCAGCCGGAGATGCTCGACCTGATTGCCGCCAAGGCCCGCCGCCTCAAGCTCACCAACATCGAGACGATCCGCGGCACGCCCCAGGACCCCCGCTTGCCGGCCGAGGCCGTCGATTTGATCCTGATGGTCGATGTCTACCACGAGTTCGAGTATCCCTACGAGATGATGGAAAAGCTGGTGGCGGCGCTCAAGGCGGGCGGACGGATCGTCTTCGTAGAGTTCCGCCTGGAAGATGACCGGGTGCCGATTCTGACCGTGCACAAGATGAGCGAGCGGCAGGTGCTGCGGGAGATGAGCCTGTTCCCGCAATTGCAGCACGAACGCACGATCGGGACGTTGCCGTGGCAACACATCATCATTTTCCGCAAGCGGGAAGTCTCGCGGTGAAGCGTTGCGGCAAACTTCGCGCGGGGGAGCAGAGGGAAGGGGGACGCTCTACCCGCGGAGGGTCAAATCCGCTACGTTCACAGCACAGCGTCCTTGCAGCTCTGCGGGCTGGCGGGGGAGGTACAAAGAGGATGGTCTGCATGGCCGCAGGGAATCAGCGTAGCGATCGCGGAGCTGTGGGGGTAGCCGTGTCCAGCTTGCGTCAGTCTGCCAGTTCTCCAGTGAGGAGCGTTGACGATGGCCTACTTTCCCGACATACCCCGGATTGAGTACGAGGGACCGGAGTCGAAAAATCCGCTGGCCTTCCGCCATTACAACCCGGAGGAGGTGGTGGAAGGCAAGCCGATGAAGGAGCATCTGCGCTTCGCCGTCTGTTACTGGCACACCTTCCGGGGAACGGGCAGCGATCCGTTTGGTCCGGGTTGTGCCGTGCGGCCATGGGAGGATGGAAGCGATTCGCTGGAGATGGCCCTCAAGCGGGTCGATGTGGCCTTCGAGTTTATGGAAAAGCTGGGTGTGCCGTTTTATTGCTTTCACGATCGGGATGTGGCGCCGGAAGGGGCGAATTTGGCCGAGACCAACCGCAATCTGGACGTGGTGGTCCGCCGTCTCAAGGAGCAGCAACAGCGCACGGGCATCCGTTTGCTTTGGGGCACGGCCAATCTTTTCAGCAACAAGCGGTATGTGCATGGGGCGGCGACCAGTTGCAATGCGGATGTCTTTGCCTATGCCGCGGCGCAAGTGAAGAAAGCGATGGAGGTCACCCTGGAGCTAGGCGGGGCCAACTACCTGTTCTGGGGCGGGCGGGAAGGTTACGTCACCTGGATGAACACCGATTTGAAGCGGGAACTGGACCATTACGCCCGCTTCCTGCACATGGCGGTGGAGTACAAAAAGAAGATCGGCTTTAGCGGGCCGCTGCTCATCGAGCCGAAACCGCACGAACCCACCAGCCACCAATACGATTTCGACTGCGCCCATGCCCTGGCGTTTTTGCGCGGCTACGGGCTGGAGAAGGAGTTCCGCTTCAACGTGGAAACCAATCACGCGACGCTGGCCCGCCATACGATGGTCCATGAGTTGCTCTACGCCAGCGTCCACGGCATGCTCGGTTCCATCGACGCCAATCGCGGCGATCTGCTGTTAGGCTGGGACACCGACCAGTTCCCTACGGATTTGTATTTGACGACGCAGATCATGCTGGTGGTGCTTCAGCAGGGAGGCTTGGCGCCGGGAGGGTTGAACTTCGATGCCAAGGTACGGCGGGAAAGCTTCGAGCCGGTGGACCTGTTCCATGCCCACATCGGCGCGATGGATGCGTTTGCTCAGGGGTTGAAAATCGCGGCGGCGATTCGGCGGGAAGGGCTGCTGGAGAAGTTTTTGCGGGAGCGTTACGCCTCGTGGGACAGCGGCATCGGGGCGGAGATCGAAAGCGGCCGGGCCAATTTCGAGAGCCTGGAAGCCTACATGCTCCAGAAAGGGGAAGCCGCGCCGAATGCTTCAGGCCGCCAGGAATACCTGGAGAACATCCTCAACCGCTACTTCCGCTGACGCTACAGGGACATCGGACCGCCCCTGGATAGCCGCGTATGGTGCGGACAACCCCTGGACAGCGCCGTCGGGAGAGGACCGCTCGTCCCGCTCCGGCTGACTTCGGGTTCCCGCACCAGGATTGCCATCGGAAAGACGGGACCCCTACCCTCGGACCGCGGCGGTTCGCACACTAGATATACGGGACAGAGGACCGCAATGGGGGACACAGGATAGGTCCCGACTGATGGAGTTCACCGGGAGGTTCCCCCGCCGGCAGCCCGTGATTGAGGAGAATTCGCCATGCCGATCCTTGGTCCGAAATATCTGCGCGAGTTGTTGCAGGCCCAGGAGGCGCCGTGCGTGTCGATCTATCTGCCGACGCACCGCACCTATCCGGATAATGAGCAGGACCCGATCCGCTTCAAGAACTTAGTCAAGCAGGTGGAGGAATCGCTCGCTAAGGCCTATCCCCAGCGGCAGACGGAGGAGCTGCGGCACAAGCTACAGCAGTTAGCGGGTAACGCCCTGTTCTGGCGCAACACGCTCGACGGCCTGGCGGTCCTGGCGTCTCCCAAGCGGTTCGACGTCTTCACCCTGCCGCGGACGATGCCGGAACGGGCGGTGGCCGCCGATTCGTTCCATGTCAAACCGCTGTTGCGGCATGTGCAATCGGCGGATCGCTTCCGGGTGCTGGCCCTGTCCCGCGATCGGGCGGCCCTGTTCGAGGGGAACCGGTACAAGCTCGACCCGCTCCAGGGCAATGGCTTCCCCCTGACGCTGACCGAGGTGCTGGGTAGCGAGTTGACCGAGCCGCACCGCGACCGGCACTCCGCGGACGCCGCACAACATGCGATTGCTCACGGCAGCGGTTCCCGCAAGGACGAGATCGACATCGATACCCAGCGGTTCTTCCGGGTCGTGGCGGACCGCCTGCCGCTCAACGGTGTGCCGGTGGTCCTGGCCGCGCTGGCCGAGCATCAATCGCCGTTCCGCAGCGCCTGTCACCGCCATCAGGATCTGTTGCCCGAAGGCGTCCTGGGCGATCCGTTCCATCTGAGTTTGGAAGAATTGCGGAGCAAGGCGTGGAAGGTGGTCGAGCCAATCTACCTCCAGCGCTTGCAGAAGCTGTGCGAGGATTTCGGGACGGCGTATAGCCGGGGAGCCGGTGCGGCGGACCTGGCGGATGCTGCCCATGCTGCGGTAGCGGCGCGGATCGGCCTTTTGCTCATCGATGCCGATCAGGTCATTCCTGGTGTCATCGATCCGGCGACGGGCGAGCTGCGCAACGGCGATCTAGCGGACCCCAAAGTCGATGACGCCTTGGATGACCTGGCGGAAATGGTGCTACGAGCCGGGGGCGATGTCGTTGTGGTGCCCCATGAGCGCATGCCGACCCAAACCGGTTTGGCCGCTATCTACCGCTACTGACACCGGGGCTTTGCTGCCACCGCTCCGTCCCTGTCCGTCCCGGCGGCGTCCGCCAACTCAGCAGGTCGCTTTATCAGTCTGCGGAGCTGCCGGCCGATCGAGAATCCGCCGGGCGGACTGCTGCGCCTGACGAGGAACGCATTCATGGCCAAGCAACATTCTCCCCGGTTTCTGCAACTGGTGGCCGAGGCCCGCAGCCGCATCCGCGAATGCACGGTGGAGGACGTGCGGCGGCGGATCGAGGCCGGTGAACGTTTCGTGCTCATCGATGTGCGGGAAGAGAGTGAATATGCGGCGGGGCATGCCGTCGGAGCCATCCACCTCAGTAAGGGAGTGATCGAACGGGACATCGAGAGCAAGTTTCCCGATCCGCAAACGCCTCTGGTGCTCTACTGCGGCGGCGGTTACCGCTCGGCCTTGGCTGCGGACAATCTTCAAAAGATGGGCTACACCAACGTGGTCAGCATGGAGGGAGGCTGGCGGGCGTGGGTCCAGGCCGGCCTGCCAGTCGAACACGGAACAGCCCCGACGAATACTTCCGGCTGACGGCGGAGTGTCACGGATGGGAAGAGCGTCACACGCCGGCGTTCTCCTCCAGCAGGCCGCGGCGCCACGCTCGCCGTTCGCACCAGCGCCAAACGATTCCTGCGACTCCCAGCAGCACCGCGGTCGTGATGGCCAGCAGTCCCGCCACTTCGGCCGTGCTCCAGGCGCTCAAAGGGCTTTGCAGCGGCTCTGGCAGCGGTCCCAGTAAGGCCCGGCGCATCCCCTCCACCCACCAGGTCGTCGGCAACACGAGCGCCACCCCCTGAAGCCATGTTGGCAATATGCTGATGGGATAGAGCACCCCGCTGAGCAGATAGACCAGCCCCGCCACCCCTTCGCTCAAAAACATCCCCTGCCGGGTCAGATTCAAACACATCCCCGCGAGCATCAGGCCGCTGGCCCAAAGCACCCCTACACCCAGCGCTGCAAAGACGGCCAGCCAGCCCGCATCGAGCCGCCACTCCTGCCGCATCTCCGCGAACACGGCGAGACCCACCGCGATCGTCACCGCCGCACTCACCACCCCTTCCACCATCCGGGCTAGCCCTCGACCCGCAATATAGAGCCGGAAATCGCAGGGGCTGATGTAGATGTACTTCAACATGCGATAATGTTCTCGATCCCGTATCACAGCATAGCTTAGGCCAAACATGACGAGGCCCACAAGGCTATATACGGCATTGGAGATGTAGAGGAACGGCAAATACTCTGGGGGCACCCGTCCCGGAACCGCCGCACGGGCCGCATAATACATGCACACCAGCACCAGGGAACCGCAAATCGGCTTGACGAACATGTAAAGAATAAACAGCCAGGGCCGCGCCCAATTCGTCTCCAACTGCCAGCCCAAACGAAAAGCCAAAATCAGCGTCCGCCCCGCTGAGATGATCCCTGCTTCTCTCATCTTTACCTCTTGGTGATGCCGCTCGGAATCGTGGATTTACAATCCATAGAGAAATTCCTGTTTTGACAGAGGAAGATTATCATGGGTAAAATATAGTTGTCCGCTTCGTTTCTGGTGAGGTAGGCCCGGGGACACGTCCTGTGTAGAATCTCGGCATGTCGATTGGCTCCTCGCTGGAGCCGGCGGAGAAAATCCTGTCCATGATGCCGCACGCTGTTTCACCGCTGCCACCGGATTTGCCGCTGGTCCCCCTGGGGGATCAGGCCGTGCTGGTGGCGTGGCCGGATGAAGCCTCCGCTTGGGTTTGGGCCGAGCAACTCCGCCGCCGCGCTCCGCCGTGGCTGGAGGATGTCGTCGTCGCCTATGTTTCCGTGGGGGTATTTTATGATGCCCGCCGGGTGCGTTATGCCGAGGTGCGGGACTATTTGCTGTCCTTGCCGCGGCCAGATTCCGCTGCTTCGCAAAGCTTTCCGCTTCCGGGACGCCTTTGGACCATCCCGGTCTGTTACCAGGAGCCGTTCGCTCCCGACCTACCCCAGGTAGCAGCCCAGAGTGGTTTGACGCCGGAGGAAGTCATCCGCTGCCATCAGAGTGTCACATACACCGTTTATGCCATCGGTTTTGTGCCGGGCTTCCCGTATCTGGGTTATTTGCCCCCGTCGTTGCAAGGAGTGTCCCGCTTGGCCAATCCGCGCCGCGAGGTCCCGCCGGGCAGTGTCGGCGTGGCAGGGAAACAGACCGGGATTTACCCCTTGCCCCGCCCCGGCGGCTGGCGCCTCATCGGCCGCACGCCGCTGACCATCGTCGATTTGGACGACGCATTTTTCCCCCTGGCCGTTGGAGATCGCGTCCGCTTCCAGGCGATCGACCCGGACGCCTTCGCCCGCCTCCACGGCCGCCGCCTCGATACCAGTTTCCGGACCGCCACTGATCCTGGCAGTGCCAACTGACACCGCACGGACAGCAGGAATGCCCATGCGGCGGGCTCGAAGTTGCCTGCGGCGGGGGAAGAGAACAGCGGAAGGCAGATACAATGACAGAACGCTGACACTTCGAGGACCTGCCTCAGTAGTCCCGGCTGCGGAACCACCATCCGGCCAAACCCACCAGCACCACAATATACAACAAAGATACACCCAAAGTGTTCCACCAGGACGGATATTCAATCCCGTGCAAGCCGATAGTGGCAGACTCAATAGTAGTCAATGTGCCTTCGGACAAAATTTTCGTCGTCAGTTTATCTAGGTCTTTATATCGTGGTAATACATTATTCAATGTGTCTATCGTTGTGATTGCCCAGGTGGAAATATCATTGGGAGAATTCGATTTTTTGAAAGTATCGAGTATGGATTTTACCTGTCCGACAATATAGAGGAAAAGCATGAAGAGCAACGTCACGATGATGGAAGCGAAAGCACTGCGTGTGAGCATAGCCACCAGGATGGAGACGGCGTAGAGGATGGCGAAAGCGAAGGTGAGCAGGGGGATGACGGCCAGGAAAGCGGGATTCCAGTAGCCGCTGCGCAGGGCCAGGGCCAGCCACACGCCGCCCACGGTAAATGTGGTGATGATCAATACAAAGATTAAGCCTCCAATATATTTGTAAGCCAACAATGTCATCCGGCCAATGGGCTTGGAGATGATGAGATCAATACTACCTTTCCTTAGCATATTAGGAATAAAGAATGCAGTGACAATGACACTCAGCAAGAGTGCAATACCGCCTCCCAGGCCGTTGATAATTTGATCCTCGATGACATACAAGATGATACCCAGATTGGTTTCCCGTGTCAGGGTGATGCCGCCGAAGAACATAGTCATAGTATGAGGCCAGCCCCGGACCGAGACCCCGCCGCGAACAGTGACGTCGAAGATGTAAGTGGTGTGGTTGTTCGGTGGAGTGGTGCGTTTTTCCCGGAAACGGACTTGGGCCGGCATCGCGGCATGGAATTGAAACTGCTGGGCGAGGAATTCTTCCATATCCGCCGGTTGCACGGCCTGCTGCTCCTGGGTTGAGACTTGGGGGCGCCTGAGGAAAAACGGGGGCTCTGGGGCGGGGCGGGTTTTCTGCTGGCCTTCCTTTTGCAGCCAGCGGGCAACGGCCTCCCGGAAAGTGTCTGCATCCCGCTCGGCACCGGGAGGATTGGCGGGTCCTTTCGGCGGTAAAATATCTGGCCTCCTTCCCTCCTCCGGCAGCGGAGCAGATGGCTTGGCCTGGACCTCCACGATAAGTTGGAATCCTTCCTCGACTTTCTGAATGTCGCGGGCCAGGAAGTTGCAGTCGGCATACTCGATGTTTCGCCCTTGGCCGCGATGGGGCAGGAACTGGGTGAAGGACTGCACGATCTTCGGAAAGGCCTTCTCGGCGGGCAGCGGCTCAAATCCCATGCTGGCGCACAAGGCGATGACCACGGCCCCTAAAGCCAGCATGATCAGGATGATCCAGCTATCGACCGCTTCGCGGTAGGAATCCCGCAGGATGGCCCCGAATTGCCGCAGATGATGCCCCATGTGCTTGTCTCCTGATTGTCTGTGTTGAATCTAGGGGACCTCGAATGCGTCGATGTTGCATTCCGCTGGCTAAAGTGCTCGCTGGGAAACGGGGTGTGTCCCCGCAGTTCGACGAGCTAGGGTCGGCGCTACCGTTCACGCCTAACTTTGCGGTGCCCCTTGAGCCTGCATGCCGATGAAAACGTCCTCCAGGGAGATGCGCCGTTCCACCAGGTGGCGCAGGTGTAACTGCTGCTGAGCGAGAAATTGCAGCAGCGGATCGATGGTTTGGCCATCCTGGAGGAGGATTTCCCAGCGGGGCGGCAGGGGCGGCGCACCGGGCGGCGTCGGGGGCAAGGGTAGAGGACGCACGGCATAGCCGAGCCGCTGCACCAATTCCAGCGGGAGCTGTTCCCCAGAGGCCAGGCCAATCTCGTAACAGCCCTGCTGCCGGGTTAGCTCATGGACCGTGCCTTCGCGAAGGAGTTCCCCTTGCCGCAGGATGGCCACGCGGTCGCAGATCAGCTCGACTTCCCCTAGCAGGTGGGAATTGAGGAAGATCGTCCGCCCCTGTTGCCGTAGCCGGGCCATTATCTCGCGGATTTCCCGCCGCCCCAGCGGGTCCACTCCGTCGGTCGGTTCGTCCAGAAAGATCACTTCCGGCTCGTGGAGCAAAGCCTGGGCGACACCGAGGCGCTGCTTCATTCCTTTGGAATAGGTGCGGATCTTAGTGCGGCTGCGCGGGAGCAAGCCCACCATCTCCAGAACCGGCGGGATGCGCCGCTGCCGCTCCTTGCGGCTCAAACCGTACAACTGGCCGTAAAAATCGAGCAACGACCAAGCGCTGTGATACCCCGGAAACTGATGGTCCTCCGGCAGGTAGCCCACGCGGTAACGCACCTGGACATCTCCGGCCGGGCGGCCCAGAAGCTGGGCGTTTCCAGCGGTTTTGTGGACGATGCCTAAGAGGATTTTGATGAGCGTGGTTTTCCCCGCGCCGTTGGGACCGAGCAGGCCGTAAATCTGGCCCGCTTCTACCTCCAGGCTTACGCCGCGCAGGGCCACGATGCCCCGCCCGTAATCTTTGACCAATTGCTGGACTTCCACGGCGCCCATGGTCGGGCCTCCTCCAAGGGCTAAGCTCGATGGCCGAGCTGGGCCAGCCGCCGTTGCAGCCTCCCGTATCTCTCAAGATACCGAGTTACTGAGGAAGTTCGCTGACCGTTTCGTGATATTTTTTCCCAAACCGCGGACGGTGTCATTTCTCCCAGGGATGTTTCGTCCCTTCACCCTCATCTCATCTTCTGCTCGGAATGGCCCGCCGCTTGATGGTGCTTCGGGTTGGACCACGGCCAGGAACTGGCTGAACAAACGACAAATGATCGAAATTACCAGGGTGCTTTCGCTTCGTCGGGATGAACAGAAAGAGGTCAAGAGAGTGGCCAAGGTGGGAGTCGAACCCACACGGGTTTCCCCGCCCGATTTTGAGTCGGGTGCGTCTGCCATTCCGCCACTTGGCCGAAGAAGCCCTGGCAGCGTCGTGTGTTTCCACAATACACTCGCCGGCTCGGTTTGGCAAGCCCCTGCGGGGAGAAAGGGGCAGGCGAGAGGGTGAAACCGAACCGGAGGGGGAAACGGCCCTGAACCGGGCAGCGGGAGGGAAGCATGGCCAAGGGGGCCGTTTGCTCTTGACAGAGGCGGCGGGGCTGCTATGGGGGCGGTACGAAACTGTCCCGCTGGAACAAGGCCTGTCTGTTTGGGAGACGTGCGGTGGGTTGGACCGCCAGTGACAGGGTCGGGACAGGGGAAACCAAGGAGCCAGCGATGCGTGGTTGGGTGCGCGGTCTGTCAGTCGGGATTTTGAGCGGGACGATGACGGTGATAGCATGGGGTCAGACACCGCCCAGTGCGCCGCCAGCGGGGAGGCCGCCCGCTGCGTCGGCTACCCCCACGGGAGTCGTGCCGCCTGTCACCCCCTCCGCACCGACCCCGATCCCCAATGGACCCGCCGCCGTGGTCAACGGGCAGACCATTCCCGAAAAGGCTGTCTATCGCGCCTTGCGGCAATTCCCACCCGAACATCACGCCTTGGCCCGCAAAGAAATCCTCGCTCATCTCATCGAAAATGTCCTCATCGATCAATATCTGACCGCCATTAAGGTCACAATCGATCCTAAAGAAGTGGACAAGGTCATTCAAGAGCTTAAGGATGAGTTAGCAGCGGCCAAGAAGGATTACAAAAAGGAATTGGAAGCTTTATTGCTGACGGAGGAGGAATTCCGTGCGGAAGTCACAGCTCAGATGAAATGGGAAAAATTTGTGATGCAACAAGGTACAGATGAAGCCTTGAAAAAGCTCTTTGATAGCAGCCCAGATATCTTTGATGGCACTATGGTTCGTGCCCGGCATATTTTGATCAATCCCGGTGCGGATGAGAACAAGAAGAAGGAAGCGGCGGCCCGCTTGCGCGGCATCAAGCAGGTGATCGAGCAGGAAGCAGCGAAGGCGGTGGCCGCTCTGCCCCCCACGGCGGATGCCCTGGCCAAGGAACAGGCGCGCGCGGCCAAGATCGAGGAACTCTTTGCCGCCTATGCCAAGCAATACTCCGAGTGCCCGTCCAAGAAGGATGGCGGCGATCTTAACTTTTTCCCGCGGGCGGGAGCCATGGTCGAACCGTTCGCCCAAGTGGCCTTTTCGCTCAAGCCGTATGAAATGAGCGATGTCGTGGCCACGGAGGTGGGGTATCACCTCATCCTGGTGACCGCGCGTAAGCCGGGCACTCCCAAGAAGTTCGAGGATGTCAAGGAAGATGTCCGGCTGCTCTTTGCCATGCGGCTGCGGGAAGCGGTGGTCCAGCAGATGCGGCCCCGGGCGCAGATCACCATTTACCCGCCGCCGGGTTCCTCCACTCCGGCAGGCACCTCTTCACCCTCCGGTGTTACGCCGCCGGCTGTCACGCCTCCGTCAGCATCGAGTGGTGTTACACCATCGTCAGCACAAAGTCCTGCTCCGCCGGATCGGAAGACACCCTGAAACTGCCTCCCGATCGGTACGCGGGGTTCTCCGCCTCGCGCCCTTGATTCCATCACCGGCAGGAACCTACAACAGTTTTAATCCCCTGGGGATGGTCCTCAGGCGCTTGGCATTCCAGAAACTGAATGAAGAAGACCAATTAATATCCTGCCTTCTTCTGGATTGAAGAACACATAACACATCATGTACACAGCTCTGCTTCTGATTGCTTCCAATACATTCATGACGATCGCCTGGTATGGCCATTTGAAATACAAGGATAAGCCCTTGTGGATCGCCATACTGGTGAGCTGGTGTATTGCACTGCCGGAATATGCATTACAAGTGCCGGCGAATCGTATTGGTCATCGTTATATGTCGGCGACCCAACTCAAGGTGATGCAAGAGGTGATATCTCTGACGGTGTTTATGTTGTTCGCCTGGTGGTATTTTGGGGAGCAGCCGACGTGGCGGACGCTTTTGGCGTTCGTTCTCATCACCCTGGCGGTGGCTTTGGTTCGCGGCGAGCACGGGGCGATGGCAGCTCCGCCGCCGGTTCCGCCTCCTCCTGATAACACTCCTGTCAACGAACCAGTTCCTTCCTGAGCGGTTGCAGAGGGAATGAAGCGAGGGGGTTGTCCGCACGAGGAGCTGATGTGTTGCGAACTGTTCGGGGTCACCGGTCCGCCGGCGGAGAGCGCCAGGGGCGATAGCGGCGCAGGGCCTCCAGGGTTCGCCGCATGTCCTCAGGCAGCGGGGCTTCCACCTCGATCCACTGCTGGGTGCGCGGATGGCGGAAGCGGAGGCGGTAAGCATGGAGCGCCTGACGGTGGAGGAGCACCACTTCCTCAGCTCCGGGCGTCTCCGGGGAGAGGTCCGACAACAGCAGGCGGTCCCGACCGCTGTACAGGCGATCGGCCAGCACGGGGCAGCCCACATGGAGCAGATGGACGCGGATTTGGTGGGTGCGCCCCGTGCGCGGCTGGACCTTGACTAGGGTGTAACCGCGGAAGCGCTCCAGCACCTCGTAATAGCTCAAGGCCGGTTTGGCATCCGGGTCGTTCGACACCGTCATCCGCTGGCGATCGTGCGGGTGGAGCTTGATGGCCCCTTCGATGTAGTCGGCATCGCGGTCCAGTTCCCCTTGGGTGATCGCCACGTATTCCTTGAAGATCTGGCGGGTTTCAAATTGCCAGGCCAGCTCCCGGTGGACGGCATCCTCCTTGGCTACGAGGATCACCCCGCTGGTGTCTTTATCGAGGCGGTGGACGATGCCGGCCCGCAGGTAGCCCCCCTCCGTGCTTAACTGGTCCCGGAAGTGCCAGTGCAAGGCGTTGACCAGCGTACCGCTCCAGTTCCCCTTGGCGGGATGGACCACCATGTCCGGCGGCTTGTTGATCACCGCCAGAGAGGCATCCTGATAGAGAATGTCGAGGGGGATGTTTTCGGGGACGGGGATGTCGTGGAGCGGCGGGGGCAGGTCGATCCACAAGCGGTCCCCTTTGCGCACGCGGTAGCTCGGCTTGCTGGGTTTGCCGTTGACCGTGATCCGCCCGGCCTCGATGGCTTTCTGGATGTCTGTGCGGCTATGGTCGGCGACATGCAGGTGCACGTACTGGTCTAGGCGCATGCCTTCCGCCTTGACCATCACCGTCAGTTCCAGGGGTTCGCGCAGGCGGACCGAGGTGCAAGGCCGAGCTTCGGCGGCAGAAGGGAGGTCCTCTTCGTCCAGTTCCAGGTCCCACTCGTTCATGGCCGTTGGTGACGGATCGCTGGCCGATCCAGACGTTTGCCGCTGCCTGCTGAGGGTCGATCGCCGCGGGGCCGAGTCCGCATCATCTTCCAGCGGAAGGAACAGAAGTTGGAAAGAACCCGCTCATTGGCTTCCCGGCAGGACCGGCAGTGTGGGCAGTTCGCTTCCCCCTCCCGGCGGCAAGGGGGGCATTATCGGCGTGCTCGGAAACGCCGGTGACAGAGTCAGCAAGGCACGTTGGACGGTGATGAACTCGCTTTCTTCCTTCTCCAGGGCTTCGAGCAGTTTCTGGCCTTGGGCCGCCCAGGGCGTGCCTTCCGCCGCCGTGAGGAACTGCTGGAGGTACTCCTTGACCTTGCCGACGTCCCCTTTGAATTCGGTCAGTTGGTCGGGTTGGCGGGGCACTCCCACCAGGGCCGCTTCCGCCTTGGCCAGGGCTAGCCAGCATTCCGCTTGCACGATGGGATCATGGGCAAAGTCTTTCTGCAACTGGAGGAACAGCTCCCGGGCCTTCTCGATGTTCTCGACTCCTCGCTGTCGGACTTCCGCATTGCTCGCCTGCAACATTTCCAGTCCCTGGTCGCCCAGCAGCGAGCGTGCCCACTGGAGGCGTGCGACCTTTCCCGGCATGGTGGCCGCGTAACGGCTATCCTCGGCCAGCCGCTTGAGGGATTCCAGGGAGGAGGCCTGAGCTAGTTCGGCCCAGCGTGCCGAGTTGGCCGCCCGACGCTCCGAGAGGATATACCAGGCCACCACGCTGAGGGTCAGGACGATGACAATCGCTGCCATCCAGCGGTAGCTGATGATTTTCCCCTGAGTGAAGCGCTGCCACAGATCGCTGAGGCGTTCCCAAGTATCCGCACTGTCCGCCGCTCGCGGCTCTTGACTCATCGCTTCTCTCCTTGCGGCTGTTTCATATCTTCCTAGCTCTGCGAGGGCTTGAGGCCTTCTCTTGCTGCGGGCATCCCAAACTGTTGGCCTGGCGGCTTTCGCTGCCGGTGCCCCGCGGGCTGACCCTTCCCATACCGGTGGACTGGGTACCGGTTTTCCATTCATCATACCACTTTTCCGCGCTGCGGATCAGCCCCTCTTACGCCGCTTCGATTCGAGGCGGTCCCCAAGCGGTTTTCCCTTGTTCCTCACTGGCGGAGGGAAAGTGGCCGCGGTGCGTCTTGCACCTGTCCCCATCCTTGGCCCGCGTTCCCCTGCCGGTAATAGGGTATGGAATGCCGGGGAGGGTGCCAGACTGCCGGGACGATCTCCGATTCCAGCCCGTCGGACGAAAAGGGAATCCCGCAGGGAGTGGGATGGCAGCGGATTGCATTCGTGGTGCAGCCCAGCGACTCCGGAAGACCACGGCCATTTCTTCCGAGTATAATGCTGACTTGACAAATGAGTCAATTATGGAAAATTGAACATCATATTTGACGTTTATCGATTTTTGATACATATTTTCAGATAGTGGCGGCAGACAGGTGTCAGGCGGGGCGGGGGAGGGAATGGTTCCAGTCGGTCGATAGTAGGATGCCGCGGAGAAGAAAGGTGAGCTGCTCGCTCCGTTACCATCGGATCGGGAAGGGTTAGGGACGGGGCCGCGGGGGAAAGGGGGCGGGGTGTCGACTGAGCGAAGGCGGGGGAAGATTTGGTTGCTTTAGGAGGTGGGGTATCGAATAATGGTGTGAAGGGCGAAGGACAGCAGTATCCGGTCGAGGTGAGGGTTTCTTAAGGGGAGGTGGGGTTGGGGTTCCGTGGGGCCGCGCAGGGGGGCGAACAATGGTAGTGACAGGCGAGCGAGATCGTCCATGGCTGGCGCATTATCCGGCGGGCGTACCGGCTACCCTGGAGTATCCCTCGCGGCCAGTGTATTGGCTATTGGAGGAAGCGGCGGCGCGGTTGCCGGATCGGGCGGCGATGCGCTTTTTCGGCCATGAGTGGAGCTACCGGGAGCTGCTGGCGTTGGCCCGACGGGTAAGCGGGGCGCTGCGGCGGCGCGGCTTGCAACGGGGAGAGCGGGTTGGGTTGCTTTTGCCAAATTGCCCGGAATATCTGCCGAGCCTGTTTGGCATCTGGATGGCGGGGGGAGTGGCGGTGCCTTTGAATCCGCTCATGGTGGCGGAGGAAGTGGCTTCCCTCCAGGAGAGCACCCAGTGCCGCATCCTGATTTGCCTGGATTTGCTTCTGCCCCTGGTGCGCAATGTCGGGCCGGGCGCGCCGGATGTCCTGGTGGCGACCCGCATCGATGCCTATCTGCCCTGGTGGGACCGGCAGTTGTACCGGATGGCGCGCGTGCAGCGGCTGGGTTTGAGCGGGAGCCTGCCGGCCAACGCCATCGAGTGGGAAAACTTTTTGACCGAGGGGAGCGAAACGAGCGAACCGGAAGCGGTGGAAGGCGAGGACCTAGCCAACATTTTGCCCACAGGCGGAACGACAGGGCATCCGAAAGCTGTGATGCTCACGCACCGGAATCTTTTGAGTAACGCCTGGCAGTTGTATCACTGGACGGGGCGGCGCACTGGGGAGGATGTGATTCTGGCCTGCCTGCCCTTTTTCCACAGTTACGGTTTGATGTGTTGCGGCCTGAGCGCTGTGGCGATGAACGGCACCATCGTGCTGCACCATCGTTTTCGGGCCGATAAGGTCCTGCGGCTCATTGAGCAAGAGCGGCCGACGATCATTCCGGCGGTGCCGGCGATGCTGACGGCATTCAACAAGGAGTTGCGGCGGCGGAAGTACAACGTGGCGGGGGTGCGTTCGGTGATTTCGGGGGGTGCAGCCCTGCCGCAGGCGGTGGCGGAGGAGTTCGCCCGGCATACCGGTGCGACGGTGGTGGAAGGGTATGGCCTGTCGGAAGCCAGTCCGGTGACGCATGCTGGACCGCTGGATGGGAGCGCCCGGCCGGGGACGATCGGCCTGCCGCTGCCGGACACCGACGCCATCATCGTCGATGCGGAGACGGGGACGCGGCTGCTACCGCCGGGGGAAGTGGGGGAGTTGCTCATCCGCGGCCCGCAGGTGATGCGCGGCTACTGGAACAATCCGGAGGCGACGGCGGCGGCCCTGCGCGACGGCTGGCTGTACACCGGCGATCTGGCCACTCAGGATGCCGACGGCTTCTTCCGCATCGTCGACCGCAAGAAGGACTTGATCATCACCTCCGGGGTCAACGTCTATCCCGGCGATGTGGAAGCGGTGTTGCGGCGCTTCGAGCAGGTGGAGGATGTGGCCGTCTTTGGCGTGCCCGACCCGGATCGGGGCGAGCTGGTGGCCGCCGTGGTCGTTCCCCGTCCCGGGATCAGTTTCAACCGGCGGGCGTTCGATGCGTTTGCGCGGCAGCATCTGGAGGTGCACAAGCGGCCCCGCAAGGTGGAGGTGAGCCAGTTGCCGTTGCCGCGTAATGCCTTGGGCAAGGTGTTGCGCCGCTTGCTGCGGGAGAAGTTCAGCGGTGAGGATGGAGAAGAGATGGCGGAGAGTGCCCCCGCTTCGGCAGAAGCTGGCGCCTCAGCCCCGTCAGCCGGGACGGATCACACCCCCGCCAGGGCCTCAACTCCGTCAGACGCCGCGGCGAGCGCTCCGCCGTCCCCAAACCGTTGACCGCGGGAAGCAGGAGGGGGATCAGCTCCAACGATGGCTTCCGATTTGGACGGTGGCGTTCGATTCTTTCCTGGACAGATGAGGTGGCATCATGGCTGTAGCTCTTGAGCCCCTGGCGGTGCTAGCGGGAGCACGCACTCCTTTTGCCAAGGCTTTCACTGCCCTAGCCCAGGTTCCGGCGGACCAACTGGGGCGGATCGCCTTGCTGGGAGCATTGCAGAAGGCGGGGCTAACCCCGGCGGATGTCGGGGAAGTCGTCTTTGGCAACGTGGGAGGCCAGCCGGATGCTTCCAACCTGGGGCGAGTGATCGCCCTGCGCGCCGGGGTGCCTTACGACCGGGTGGCGCATACGGTCAACCGCAACTGTGCCTCCGGTATGGAAGCGATCATCGCGGCCTGGCATATCTTGTGCGAAGGGCGGGCCGAGTTGGTCGTGGCGGGCGGTACGGAGTCGATGAGCAACATTCCGTTTCTCTGGAGCCGCCGGGCTAAGGACTGGTTTGTGCAATGGGGGCGGGCGGGCTGGTGGGGTAAACTCCGCTTGCTGACTCGCTGGCGCCCCTCTTTCCTCCGCCCCATCCCGGCCCTGGAGCTGGGACTGACCGACCCGGTCTGCGGTTTGAACATGGGCCAGACGGCGGAAATCCTGGCCAAAGAGTTCGGCATCTCGCGGGAGGAACAGGACCGCTTCGCCTTGCTCAGCCACCAGCGGGCTACGGAGGCCTGGAAGCGCGGCTTTTTCCAGGATGAAGTGGTACCGGTGCCGGCGGAAGTGACAGGTGCTCAGGCGGTGGAGCGCGACCTCGGACCGCGCCCCCAGCAAACCCTGGAAGCTCTCGCCAAGCTGCCGCCGATCTTCGACCGCAGCGGGCAAGGGACGGTGACCGCCGGCAACAGTTGCCCAATCACCGATGGGGCGGCGGCCCTGGTGCTGATGACCGTCGCGCAGCAACGGCAGCGCTGGCCCGATCGCCCGGTCCTCGGTTACATCCGGGGTTACGCCTTGGCGGGGTGCGAGCCGCGCCGCATGGGCCTGGGACCGGTGTTCGCGATCCGCAAGCTCCTTCGCACCCACGGCCTGCGCTTGAGCGACTTCGACCTGATCGAAATCAACGAGGCCTTTGCGGCCCAGGTTCTCGCTTGCCGCCGCGCTATGGCTTCTCCGGACTTCGCTCGCCAGCACTGGCAGGAGGACCAGCCGCTCGGTGAGTTGGAGCTGGAAAAACTCAATGTCAACGGCGGGGCCATCGCCCTGGGGCATCCGGTGGGGACCTCCGGCGCCCGGCTAGTCCTAACTCTGCTACGGGCCTTGCGGGAACGGGGCCTGCGCCGCGGTCTGGCGGCTCTCTGTGTCGGCGGCGGACAGGGGGCGGCGATGTGGGTGGAAACCGAACAGCCGTAACGGCGACGGTACTTTCCCAAAGAGTCGGAGGAGTTTCCCAAAGAGCCGGAGCAGTTTTCCAGCAGGCGGGGCAATTTTCCAGGGCCAGAGACCGGGGCTTTACAGAAACGGGACAGGACGGTGTCCAGCACGCAGCAGGTAAGATAGGCCAGTTTAGGGAATGCGCCCGGTGGGAATCGAACCCACGACCAACGGCTTAAAAGGCCGCTGCTCTACCAGCTGAGCTACAGGCGCTCCGTACTCATAGGAATAGGAAACTTTCTCGTACCTTTCCAGTCACTGCGAGGGAAGTTCGGCCGCTTTGAGCCGGTTTCGTGTCATGCAATCTGCGCGGCCCCACGGCCCAAGTCCGGAGGCTTTCCTATTCCGCGGCTCCGCTTGGGGAACCACTCTGTGAACGCATTATAGGCACACCTTTGCGAGGGAAGGCAAAAGCGGGTGCAGGGAGAACCCCATAGCGGCGGGGCTTCGCCGAATCCACCGGCAGGATACCCGGTTACGGGAAGGGATTGTAGGATAGCGCTATTCTGCGGCCTGTTCACGATTGACAGCGTGAGCAGGACAGTCGCAGCGGCCCTGCGAGCGGTTGGAGAAAGGATTTTTCGCGTCGGGTCTTTTTCGTGTTCGGTCCTCACGAGAAGAGGGGGAGGCAGCGGTGATGAAGTCAGGAGGGAAGCAAGGGGTGCGGTGCAGCGGCTTAGGCGGGTGGGGCGTGTGGGCCATCGGGGGGATGCTATTTGGGGGCTTGGCGGCCGCGTGGGCGACGGATTGGCCCGGTTATCGGGGTCCGACCGCCGATGGCCGCGCTCCGCAGTCGTGCCAGCCGCCGACCACCTGGAGCGAGCAGGAAAATGTCCGCTGGAAGGTCCGCATCCACGGCAAAGGCTGGTCCTCCCCCGTCGTCTGGGGCAAGCAGATTTGGCTGACCACCGCGGATGAAGTCAAAGCGGACAAGGCCCCGCCGCCCAAAAAAGGAGACCCGCCCCCTAATCCCGTGGCACGCGTCAGCTTCTACGCCGTTTGCGTCGACCGCGAGACAGGCCGCGTCCTCTACGACCTCCGCTTGGGAACCGAAGAGAATCCCGCTTACTGCCATCCGTTCAACAGTTATGCCAGTTGTACGCCCTATGTGGAAGCCGGGCGGCTCTATGCCCACTTTGGCAGTCACGGGACCTGGTGTGTCGATACGAACAGCGGCCAGGTGCTCTGGGAACGGCGCGACTTGCCGTGCAATCATTTCCGCGGCCCGGCCTCCTCGCCTGTCGTCTATGGCGATCTACTCTACCTGATCTTCGACGGTTTCGACCAGCAGTATGTGACGGCCTTGGATAAGCGCACGGGCAAGACGGTGTGGAAGCGCAACCGCGAGATCAAATACAGCACGGACAACGGCGACTACAAAAAGGCGTATGCCACACCGGCTTTGTTTGTGGTCGAGGGCCGGCCGCAGTTGGTGTGCCCCTCGGCGGAATGTACGATCGCTTACGATCCTCAGAGCGGGGAGGAATTGTGGCGGATCAGCCACGGGGGGATGAATGGCGCCGCCCGGCCAGTGATGGGGCATGGCTTGCTCTATCTGACCAGCGGCCACAATGCCCGCTTGTTAGCTATCCGTCCGACGGGGCGCGGAGTGCTGGGAGAATCGGCGGTCGTTTGGCGTGCCGGCAAAGGCGTGCCCACTCGGCCTTCCTTGCTGCTCGATGGCGACCTGCTCTACATGGTCAGCGACCAGGGGATCGCCTCCTGCCTCGATGCCCGCACCGGCAAAGTGTATTACAGCGAACGCCTTGATGGGGAGTTCTCGGCTTCGCCCGTTTGGGCTAACGGCTTCATCTACTATTGCAGCCAAAATGGCAAGACCTTCGTCGTCAAAGCCGGGCGGGAATTCGTCCTGGAAGCGGAAAACCGCCTGGAGGACGGCTTCATGGCCAGCCCTGCCGTGAGCGAAGACAGCCTCATCCTGCGCACCCGCACCCATCTGTATCGCATCGCTCGTCCCTGAGCTTGTCTGCAACAATTTCGCTTGAGCCTCAAATCAAATGTAATCGGCTGCCTGCGAACGCTTTCTGAAGCGCCTCGCGGTTTATTCCAGCGGCCGGCCAGTTGGGATGCTCCGTCCAAGTCGAAGCAGAAGGGTTGTCCGCTTGATCGGGTGAATCGGGATATATCAATGGGATAGTCTGCGCATGGCTTGCCTTTGGCTCACCTGAGTCGCGTGGCTTTGGGATGGCGTTTTTCCCTGTCGCCGCCTGCGAATGGCGCGCATGATAATCACAGAAAGATACAGAAGTTGCCGGAACGGCGCAAACTTTCCGGACCGGTTCGGAGTATTAGGGATAGGCGAGGAGAGCAGGACGCGGCGCCTGTTCAGGTGTGGCAGGAAACGGGCAGGGTATTCGCTAAAAGTCAGGGATCGACTAAGGCGAGAGCAAAACACGGTGCAGCGTCTCCCGTGGTAGTGGTGTAAGGATGGCCGACACCGGTGCGATAAAGTTTGCCTGCTGCGAAACCTGGAGAACTATTGAGGGTTGGAATTACACCCTCATCTTCGTGGTGTGGACTGTTTTTGTCATTTTCCAGTCATTCATCGGGAAGTGGACACCATGAGTCACCAGACCTGGAAGCGATGGATCCGACAGATGTGGTCCGGTCGCCGCTCGGTTCCGGGGCGGCGCGCCCAGCAGCGGGGCCTTCACCTGGAAATGCTGGAAGAACGGGTGACGCCCGCCACGTTTATTTGGACTGGCTCAGGTGGCAATAACAACTGGAGCAATCCCGCGAACTGGCAGGGGGGGGTGGCGCCGACAAGTGCCGCTAATCCCGACTTGGTATTTCAAACAGGTGCTTCACGACTTAACACCAACAATGACATTTCCGGACTGGTCGTCCGTTCCATCACCATTTCTGGCAGCAACTACAATCTCGGCGGTAACGCCATTCAACTGGCAGGAAATGTCTTCGTCGGCAATGGAGCCACTGGCAACCGCATCACCTTCAATACCAACCTGACCACGGCGGTGGCGGTCATGGTCGGTACCTCTGCGGAGCTGACCATCAGCGGCCAGATCAGCGGCAATACCGCGGCCAACCTCACCAAGCTGGGAGCGGGTACCCTGACCCTCAGCGGCAACAACACCGCCTACTCTGCCGTGGTGGATATTCAGGAAGGCCGCCTGGTCATGACTCACGTCAACGCCCTGGGAACCACCACGGCGCACACCGTGGTCAACCCCAATGCGCAGTTGCAAGTGCGGAATGTGGCGGCGGCCATCAACGAACCGCTCATCCTCAATGGTTTCGGCCCCAGCAGTGATGGCGCCTTGTTCAACGCTGCGGGCAACACGACCTGGGCCGGGACGATCACGCTGGATAGTAACAGCAGCATCGGCGTGGCGGCCAATACCATCCTGAATGTGACCGGCTTGGTGACGGACACGGCGACCGGACACGATCTGACCAAGGTGGGTGCCGGCCAGCTCATCTTCAGCCGGACGGGCGGCAATACCTACCGCGGATTGACCGTCATCAATAATGGCACTCTGACGATTCGCGATCCCCAATCGCTCGGCGCCGGTTCCATCTTTGGCTCTCCCCAAAGCGGCACGCCGCAGGCTCGCACCATTGTCAATTACAATCCCGTTTCCGGCGAGGCGGGCACGCTCCAGATCGAATTCGTGCCTTCCATTCTGGCTGTCGGCGACCCGAACGGTATCCTGCGCGACCCCACGCAGCCTTACCATCCCGTCAACAATCCGTACATCGGTTTCCAGGTTTTCAACAATCTGCTGGAGCTGAACGGTCCGGGCTTCAACAATCTCGGCGCGCTGCACAACAAGAGCGGTTCCAATATCTGGAATGGCGATGTGCGCTTGGGCAGCCCGCTTCCCAACACCAGTGACGTGACGATTGGGGCAGATAGCAACTCGCAGTTGACCATTTCCGGCGTGGTCAGCGACGATCCGGGGCGGACTGGCTCTGACATTCCGGACCTGATCAAGACGCTTCCAGGCCGGCTGATTCTGGACAATGTCAACACCTACCGTGGTGCCACGGAGATCCGCGGCGGTGCCCTTACTATGCGGGATTCGCGCGCTCTGGGACCCGTCACGGGCGGAGTGGTGACGGTTTACAACGGGGCGGCGCTGGAGATGGAAGTGGATAGCGGTCTGGATGGTACGCCTGCCCGCAGCCACGGCCGCAACCTGGGCTTTGACTCCGAGTCTTACAACGGGCCAGGACAGGAAGTGGTCATCAACGGCACGAGCGGCACCTTCACCTTGACCTTCAATGGGGCATCGACTTCCCCCTTGCCCGTGGGGGCAAGCGCTGCGATGGTGCAAGCGGCCCTCAACAGCTTGTCCAGCGTCAACGGAGTGGGAGGATCGTTTACCGTCACGCAAAATGCCAATGTTTACCGTATCTTCTATGGCGGGACCTTCAATGATCCTCTCAATCCTGTTCCCTTGCCCTTGCTCTCGGTGACGACCACAGGGTCTGCGACGGCCTCGGTCAATCCCATGTACGGCTTGATCGGGAGAAAGGTGTTGTTCCTCAATGGCCGCGGGATCAGTGATACCGGGGCGCTGCGCAGCCGCAGCGGCTTGAACCAGTGGGTCGGCAACATCACTTTGGGGAACTTGACCCCTGTGGGTTCGATTGGCGTGGACCCGGACACTCGCCCCGGCCATCCCACGGCCGATAGCAGCTATCTCCAATTCGATTACAGTCTGACCCTGCCCACGGTCAACAGTCTTGATGCATTGCCGAGTGTCAGCTTCGTGAAGCTCGGCGGCGGCCAATTGCAGTTGCCCACGGCCAATACGCAGTTACTGGGACCGACCAGTATCGAACAAGGATGGATTACGGTCGGCAATAACGAATCTCTCGGACCTCGTGTTGCGGACATCAGGCGGGGTGAGACGGTCCAACCGAACAGCATCACCGTGTTCGGGGGAGCAGCTCTGCATTTGGTGCCGGGCAGTGGCGATCTCGACTTGGCCAATCGCCGCCTGATCCTTTCGGGAGAAGGCATCCAGCATCCCTTCGCCATGTTGCAGCAGGGGGCGCTTCTAAGTCTGGGAGGCAACAACGTCATCAGCGGGGACATCTTCCTGCGTCGTAGTCCAGGCGCTCCTCGTGTCGGCATTGGCGTGGATGACCTCCTCAACAACCCGCCCGGTGCCAGCACCCTGACGATCACGGGCAGCATGGCGGACTTCGTTCCGCCACCCTTGCGACTGACGTTCTCTGCTAGCGGCACCGAACAGGAAGAGCGCTTCCTCATCGACACGGGGGGCTTCGGTGGGACTATTACCGTGGACTATGACTTCTACTCCATACCCGACCAGTTGCAGATTTACTATCCCCCTCAGGCGAGCGGGGGTACCAAGATTTTCGACACGGGTCTGATCAATGGCGCCGGTACGATCACAGTCAACTATGGGCCTGGAACGTCAACGTTTGTCGAGTTAGTGATGAATCCCGGAGGCCAGCCTCCAGGGACCATTTGGGATTTGCTCCAGGTGGTTATCCGCCCGACGGCAGCCGCTCAGTCCGCGGATCTGGTCAAGATGGGCAGCCGTATGCTGGCCCTTCAAGGGGACGGCACCTATGGCGGCAACGTCGAGGTGCGCTCCGGCACCCTGCGCGTGCAGCATGATTCGGCCTTGGGACGGAAAGGAAGCGGAACTGAAACGACGCCCCAGACCCAAACCTACACGCAAACCAGCACCACGGTCCAGCCGGGCGCCCGGCTCGAACTGGCTCCTTCCATCCCGCAGAACAACGGCGGCATCTCCGCGGGCTTGCAAATCTGGGATGAGCGGCTCATCCTCAGAGACCCCGGCCAACAGATTGCCATCAACGGCTCCGCCGGGACCTTCACCTTGACCTTCAATGGCCATACGACTGCCTCGCTGCTCTACAATGCCACCGCGGCGGACATCCAGACGGCCCTCAATGCCCTGCCGAGCATCGGGGGTGTGGGCGGCAACGTCACTGTGACCCAGACGGGGAATATCTTCACGGTGGTCTTTGGCGGCACGCTTCGAGGCCAGGTGCTTCCCCTCCTCACGGCCACGCCGAGCGGTGCTCCTGGCAATCTCCTGATCACGGTGAGCGGCACGGCGGCACCGCTGTCGGTCTTGAGCGGGGATCACAGTTGGCGCGGGCCGGTGACCCTGACAACGGATGGGTTCCTCGACGTGGCGGACAATGCCCGCTTGAGCCTCTATGGCCGGGTGGATGATGCTTCCAATCCCGCCTCCAGCGGCTCAAGTCTGTATGTAGGATTGACTGGCTCCGGCAACACCGGCGAGTTGGTCCTGGCGGGGGACAATACCTATCGGGGCACAACTTATGTACGGCAGGGAGTTTTGACGATCGCCCACAACAAGGCCCTGGGCGGAATTGGGGCTTCCGAAGTCCAGACCGTGACTTTAGGAGGAAGCAGCAGCGGTAGCTTTACGTTGACTTTTGAGGGCCACAGCACCTCGGCTTTGCCCTTCGGCGCCACGGCAGCGCAGGTCGAGAGCGCCCTCAATGCCTTGCCCAGCATTGGCGGAGTGGGCGGGCGCGTCAGTGTCTCCCGCACGGGGAATGTACTGACGATTGCCTTTGACGATGTCCTGGCGGGTGCCGATCAGCCCGCGCTGTCTGCCGCCGGTTCGGGAGGGACGACCGCCACGGTCGCCACCGTCCGTGACGGCTACGGCGGCACGATCGTCGCTTCCGGTGCCCAGTTGCAGATACGCGGCAATCTCACGGTCGCGGGGGAATCCCTGATTTTGCAGGGGAGCGGTCCCACGCTGGCGGATGCCCCGACGGCCATTCCCACCCGCTGGGTTTCCCTCGGTCCGGCGCCCATCAACAACGGCCCAACGCCGGGCAATAATGCCGTGACGGGACGCATCACCGGGGTGACCGTGGACCCGTCCGATCCCAACGTCATCTATGTGACCACCGCGGGGGGCGGCGCCTGGAAGACCAAAAACGGCGGCCTCACCTGGATGCCGCTTTTCGACAATACCGCGGCCATGTTCTCCGGGGCCATTGCCGTCGCCCCGAGCAACCCGCGCGTCATCTACTTCGGAACCGGGGAAGGGAATAATACCTTCGATTCCTACTACGGCACGGGCGTGTACAAGTCCACCGACTCCGGGCGGACCTGGACGCTCCTGACCAACATTGTCGGTATCCCCAATCCTTTGCAGGGTCAAGCGGTCAACAAGATCGTGGTGGATCCCTTTGACGAAAACCGCATTTACGTCGCTACCAGCCGGCTTGCTAACAATGCCGCCACTCCGCCAGGGTCTGCGGGGGTCTGGCGATATGACGGATCGCAAACCTGGGTCAACCTGACAACGATTGTCTCCTCGACGCGCAGTGGCAGCCCGCCGTCACCGAACACCGGTTTCCCCACCACAGCGCCCGGTACGCCAGGGCCGGATGACGACTGGCGCATCAGTTTCGTCAACGAGGCCTGGACTGATCTGTATTTGGGCTACAGTGTGAATGCCTTCGGCAACGTGGTCCCGGCTCTCTTCGCCGCTCAGGGGTACCCCTTCGGTGTTAATCAAGCGGGTCGCACCAGCAACGCCGTCTACCGCTTGCTCAATCCGCATCTGGCGGGCACAGCTGCGACTACGAACTGGTTTGTTGGCGATGGCAATCCTGTCAACAGCAGCGGCCAGCATGTCTATTCCCAAGGTGGGAGCAATCCTTTCCCCACGGGGAATGTTAGCCAGGGTGTGATCAAGATCGCAGGCCACACCCCCGCGCCGTTCCCTCCCTCCACTCCCTCCACCATCTACGCGATGATTGTCAATTGGACGAACGGCAACCTTTTCGGAGTGTGGAGGTCCACTGATGGCGGGCGGAACTGGAGTCAAACCTCCCAGCCTGCAATCATGCTGGCAGGCTTGGGTCAGCAAAACAATGCGATTGCGGTGGACCCGGCCAATCCCAACATCGTGGCCATCGGCGGGACCGGCAATCCCTCTGGAGCTAATCACGTCTATCTCAGCACAGACGGCGGCGGAAGTTGGGGAGACATTTCCACTTCCGCTGGCAATGGCCCCCGCGCTGGCGGTCATGGCATGGCCTTTGATAGCAACGGGCAGTTGATCTACGTCAACAATGGCGGCGTCTGGCGCTACAACCGCGCGGGTGGGACCTGGGCCAATCTCAACGGCGGGCAGCAGGCCACCACCCTGGTCAATAGCGTCGCCGTGCATCCGACGAATCCCGATCGTCTCCTGGCAG